>CAYZLP010000377.1:0-3297 GCA_964478635.1 uncultured Caldilineaceae bacterium | reverse complement strand
GCGCCCGACGTGGGCCGGGCCATCGGCAATGCCGCCCAGGCGCTGGCCCGGGCCGGCGTACAAATGGAGGAAGTCGCCCTGCCCAAGGTCATCGGCAGCAGCGCCACCATCGACTATTACCTGCAGGACATGGCCGGCATCCCCGGACGGGAAGTGGTAGAGACGCTCACCGAATGGGATGAGTTGCGCACCCACATGCTGCAGTTCATGCAGGACTACGATGCCATCCTCTGCCCGGCCGGTCCCACCGTGGCCCCGCCCTTCCGGGATCGGGATCCCCAGCGCTTCGCCTATACGCTGCCCTTCAGCTTGACCGGCTATCCCTGCGCGGTGGTGCGGGCGGGTCAAAGCGCCGACGGTCGCCCCATTGGCGCGCAACTTGTGGCCCGCCCCTGGCATGAGGATGTGGCCCTGGCCCTGGCCAAGGTGCTGGAGGAGGCATTCGGCGGCTGGCAACGGCCGGGACTATGACCATGAACAGCATAGTGGGAATATTCACCGGAGAAAGCTTGCTCATGCTGACGCTGGCACTGTTGATCAGCGCCGGCGGCTTCCGGCGCGTCGTCTATTTCGTGAGTCTGGGCTTTGCCTTCTCGATTGCGGCCATGGCCGTGGCCTCCCTCTGGATCTTCCGCGAAAGTCTCAGCATCCTCACTTGCTCTCACTGTTTGCTGCTGCTGATCTACGGCCTCAGATTGGGCATCTTTCTTGCCCGACGGGAACTCAAGCCGGTCTACAAGCGGGAGTTGGAAGACGCCGCCGAAAGGGCCAGTGACATTACCGGCAGTCTGAAGCTCGTGATCTGGCTGGGGGTCTCCCTCCTGTACGTCGCGCTCTTCAGTCCCTGTCTGTTCAATCTGGATACACAGCGCAACACGGGCCTGACGCCGAATCCGCTACTGCTGGCGGTCGGCGTGCTGATAATGGCGGCAGGCATGGGCATGGAGGCCCTGGCCGATTATCAGAAATCGGCCTACAAGCAGCGCCATCCCGACCGCTTCTGTGACGAAGGGCTCTACGTGTGGGTGCGCTGCCCTAACTACTTGGGTGAGATCATCTTCTGGAGCGGCAATTTTCTGGCCGGCTTCGGCGGCTACACGCACTGGCTGCGCTGGCTGATCGCGCTGGGCGGGCTGGCCTGCATCGTGCTGATCATGTTGGGCTCCACCAAACGCCTGGAGCGCAAGCAGGATGAACGCTACGGCGCACGGGAAGACTATGCGCGCTATCGCACGACCGTGCCGGTGCTCTTTCCCTTTGTGCCGGTCTACACACTCAAAAATGTCAAGGTTTACCTGGAGTAGTCCATGAGTGACTTTACCGGACCCATGGCGCCCTGGCCGGCCCTGGCCCCCTTCAGCCGCGAAGTGCACCTGCCGCGCCACAAACTGACGCTTTTCACTTTTCAAGCGGGCGACCCGGCGGCGCCGCCTGCCCTGCTCATTCACGGTCTGGGTGACGAGGCCGACACCTGGCGTCACGTCATCCCACCCCTGGCCGAGCGCTATCGGGTCGTGGCGCTCGATCTGCCCGGCTTCGGCCGCAGCGACAAGCCCGACGTGGCCTACACGCCCGACTTCATGGAGCAGGTGCTGCTGGAATTGCTGGATGTCCTGGGTTTCGACAGCGTGCTGTTCATGGGCAACTCGCTGGGCGCTATGCTGGCCCAGGCCCTGGCGCCGAAGATTCCCGAGCGTATCCGCGGCCTGGTCCTGCTGGACGGAACCATGGTCGCCGGCAGCGGGCGGATGGGCCTCTCCATGCGGCTTTTTGCCCTGCCCAAGGTCGGCGAATATCTTTACACCCGCCTACGCAAAGATCCGGACGGCGCCTACGCCAGCCTACGCCCTTTTTACTTTGACCTGGACGGGATGCCCGAAGCCGATCGGGACTTTCTGTATCAACGCGTCAACGAGCGCGTCTGGAGCGACGGCCAGCGCCGGGCCTACTTCTCGGTCCTGCGCACGACCGCCCGCTGGCAGCGGCGAATTCAAGCCGGTCTGCCCAAACTCCTGGAGAACGTGGCCACGCCGACGCTGGCCGTGTGGGGCGAGGCGGATGCCATCGTGCCGCTGCAGCGGGGCCGGGCCCTGGTCGAAATGCAGCCCAATGCCCGGCTGGTCACCATTGCCCGGGCGGGTCATCTTCCCCAGCAAGAGCGCCCCGACGCGGTCCTGGAGGCGCTGGAAAAGGGCTGGCCGGCAGCATGAGTGAACCGGCACGCGTGCTCTATTTCTGCCCGGATTTCCCCCAGCCGTCGGGCGGCGTCAAAGCCCTCTATCGCCACGTAAGCCTGCTGAATCGGGCCGGTTTTCAGGCCGCCATCGTCCACCAGAAGCGGGGCTTCGTGGCCACCTGGCACGGCTACACCGTCCCCATCCTCTGGCTGGAAGACCGGCCCAGCTTCGGACCGCAAGATGTGCTGGTCTTCCCGGAAGTCATGGCCGACTTCGTGCGCCAGACTCGCCAGTTCCAGGGCACGCGCGTGATCATGGCGCTGAGTTGGTCGCTGGCGTACAGTCGCCTGCAGCCGGGTGAACGCTGGGCCGATTTGGGCGTCGATCACATTCTGGCCCGCTCGCCCCTGGTGCAGCGCTTCCTGGATTGGAGCATGGAGACGCCGGTCAACCTGATCCCGCCCTTCGTGGACCCCGCGCTCTATCACCCAAATGAGGTGAAGCTGAACCAGGTCGCGTACATGACGCGCAAGGACCGCAGCGGCGAGTGGCTGCAGGAGACGCTCACCCGGCGAGGGACCGCGGCCGGGCATGGCTGGCTGGCCCTGCGCAACATGAACGAGGCGACGTACGCCCATCACCTGCGGCAGAGCGCCCTTTACCTGCCCACGACCCTACAGGAAGGGCTCCATGCGTCGGTTTTGGAGGCCATGGCGTGCGGATGTCTGGTTGTGGGCTTCAGCGGCATCGGCGGCAGTGACTTCATGCGCGGGACGGGGCCGGAGCAGAATTGTGTGCTGGTGGAAAATGGCGACCTGCTGGGACTGGGTCGTGCGGTGGAGGATGCGCTGGCCAAGCGCGCGGCCGAGCCTTCGGCATTTGCGGAGATTACGGCCAACGCTGTTGCGAAGGCGCGGTCGTATCAGGATCCGGCGGCGGAAAGCGAGGCGTTGATTGCGTTTTTTGGTGGGCTGATGGTGCGGGAGGGCAATCCCCTCGGCGAGGCACGTCTTGACCGGCGCACCATGATGTCGGCTCTCGAAGAGGCCAGCGGGCGCCCGTTTGCGGGCGGCCTCGTGAACACCCACCGGGTCGCGAAGAAACTCAAGTCGATCGAGGG
>CAYZLP010000376.1:0-5437 GCA_964478635.1 uncultured Caldilineaceae bacterium | reverse complement strand
CCAGCAGGACGACCCCGACTTCAGCTTCATCCAGATTGAAGGCCAGGCCGAAGAGATCATCGGGAAACGCGATTAGCTCGTCCAGATTGACACCAGGAAGACCGTCCACACGCGCAATGCCCCGCCCGACATAAATTACCTGTCCGAACTCATGTTGAGTGACCGCGGCGTGCCGTCGGCTGAGAATTTCGCCAAAGCCGGTGAAGGTCTCGTCGAGAAAGCGGGCCAGATCAGTCTGGATATTCGCTTCCGATGGCGCCCTGTTCGCTTCAGGCATACTCGGCTTCCATTTCAGCGGCATCCAATAGATCGTCCTCCAGCGCAGCCAGGTAGTCCTCAACACTCCAGGCGATGCGCCGGTCACGTACGACCAGTTCAACGCCGCAAATTAGATCGTCAGTCCCTTCAAAGCGCACACCGATTTCTTCGATCCGGCTGTAGCGTATGCCGTTCGTCTGGTCTTCCATCAACAGGAGCTGTTGCAGCGCCTGAATCAATTGCCGGCGCGTTTCATCCGGCAAGGGAAAAGTGCTGCGGATGATGACATCTTCCTCAAAGCCGCCGCCGGAAACGATCAGGGCGCGGCGATCCTGTGCGCTGAGATTGAGGAGACGCCGGGTAAATTCGGCCGCGATCTGCTCCTCGAGCCGGACATCACCCAGATCGGCCAGGGTCCGGCGCGCCACATCGACCACTTCTTCACCGATGCGCTCGCGGATGGATTGGAGGAATGTCGCCTTCTCCCGCTCCACACCCGCAAACCAGCGGGTTGAAAGAGCATCAACCTCTTCCCGGGCTTCGGCCAGCAGGCGCTTGCGCGTGTCGGCGGCTTCGGCCTCGGCATCGTCGAGCAGCTGCTGGCGGTCGGCATCGAGTTCAACCCGCAATTCGTTGAAGCGCTCACCCTCCGCCTCTGCCCGTTCCCGGGCGGCTTCCGCTTCCCGGAAACGCGCGGCCAGCTTCTCTTCTCGCTCCGCCATTGCCCTCAGGATGGGACCGTAGAGGAAGCGATAGAGCAGCGCGATCAGGATCACGAAATTCACAATTTGGGCAAAAAAGGTAAACCAGTTAAATGTCATGAACCGTGCCCCTTCCTAACGTCGTGCTTTGCCCTGGCTATGTTCCAAGCAGTTCCACAACCCGGTTCCAAAACGGGTTGGCAAAGATCAGGATCATGGCGACCACAAAGCAATAGATGGCGGTCGACTCGACCATGGCCAGACCCACGAAAAGCGTACGCGTGATCGTGCCGGCCTCGTCGGGCTGCTGGGCGATGGAGCTGAGCGCCTGCTGCAGCGCGCGTCCTTCACCCAGGGCCGGGGCAATGGAACCAATGGCAATCGTCAAGCCGGCCGTGACAATCGAAATCATCCCGATCATGTTGAGGCTGTTGATTGCATCCATCGCTAACTCCTGTTCTGATGATTGAGCCCGCATAGGGCCCACGATTGTATGCAGTTAGAATCGGTCCGAAAATTCTCTGCGGCGAACACTTTGGCTGGAGAAGCGTCAGGACTCACAACCGAATCTTCGGACAGGCACCTATTGGGTCTCGGCTTCATCATGCCCTTTCCGTCCCACGGAGGCCGTTGCCGAAGCGATGTAGACCGTGGCCAAGACGGCAAAGATATAGGCCTGAATGACCCCCACAAGGATCCCGAAGAGCTGCATGATCACGGGAAAGAAAAGAGGAACCACGGCCAGTAAGATGGCCACGATCAGCTCACCGCTCATGACGTTGCCGAAGAGGCGAACGGCCAAAGCCAACGTCCGGGAAAGCTCGCCGATGACGTTGAAGGGAAGCATAAAAATCGAAGGTTGCGTATATTGGCGCAGATAGCGCTGGGCGCCCAACGTCGCGACGCCGTAGACCGGCACCGCAACAAAGACGCAGGTCGCCAGGGCCGCGGCCGTAGACAGCGAGCCGGCCGGCGAGCGGTAGCCCGGAATCACAGCCAGCAAATTGACGGTGGCAATAAACAGAAAGAGGGTTCCCACGAAGGGAATCATGGCCGTGGCCTTCCGCTGCGTCACCTCCTCAATCTGGGCCTCGATCAGTGAAACGATTGTCTCCAGCACATGCTGCAGGGTGCTGGCTTCCGGTCCCGTGCGCAGCCGCCGCGTGATCAACCAGGCGCCGCCGACGAGCAGCGCCATGGCAATCCAGGTGTAGATCAGCGTAGCGTTTATCGTAACAAAACGCCATTGCCAGATGATGGTTTCGTCCGGGCTAAGTTGCATGGCGATTGCCTCCCAATCCCGGCCCTGGCCCCGATCCGTGTCTCGGACCCCAGCGCCTGGTCAATTGGAGGCGCACCAGCAGGAAAGCGCCAACACTCGTCAGGATCAGGGGCCAACGGCCGCCGGTTCCCGCAAAGAGGACCGTTACGGTGATGACCGTCCGCACGAAGAAGCTCAGGAAGAAGAGCAGCCCGGGCAGCTTTGCGGTCTGCAGCCGGCGGACGGTCCACCACAGGCCGCCAAAATAGAAGTACCCCAGGGCCGCGCCCAATCCGAAGGACCAGAGGTAGCGCCAGGGCTCGATCGATTCCAGGTCTTGAAGAAGATAGGCGATCGTCATCCGTTGCCCTCCTTTGCTGAGGCGCTCTCATCCTCCCGGAGAAGATCTACCAGATCCGCCTCAATTTGGCGGCGTTCCCGGTTCACCCAATACCAGGCATTCAGGCAGCCGAGCCCGATCCCCAGGAGCAGGAGCATGAGCGTCCATGAGTATGGCCCGGGCCAGCGCCGATCGATCCAGATGCCCAGGGCCAGCATGAGCAAGGTGGGCGCGGCCACCGACCAGCCGACCATGCCGAACATGCCCAATCCGAACCAGATGCTTTCCTCACGACGTCGGCGGGCCCGAAGCTTGCGGGCTTCTTTCTCGCCCACCGTGCGGGCCAGGTCATCGCCGGGCGGCGGAGCAGCGCTGAGCGGTTCTTTGCTCTTGGTCATGGTTCTACCCGCCTATTCGCGCAATTCCAGGAAGCGACGCACGAAATCGGCCTCCAGACGCGCCAGCGCGTGATGCGCCCGCTGGTCCCGCTCATCGAGCTGCCGGAACTGCTCGTGCACCGCCCGGCGCAGGTCGCCCAGTTCGGCGCCGCGCACTGCGTTGACGACTGAGACCTGAACGTTCCGTCCCTGCTTCACGAGAATCCCTTCCGCCACCGCCGCGAATTCCTCGCGCCCATCGGTCAGCACGAAAGCCAGGATGCCCGGCACCAACGCGGCCACGAAATCGACATGACGCGGCAACAGGCAGAATGAGCCATGCGTGGCCTCGACGACAATTTTCCGAACGTCGCTATTGACCAGAATCTGGTCCGGCACCAGGAGGGCCAAATGCATGGTCGCCGGCCCCGACGTAGCCGGCTGCTCGGTGTCGGCACGGCGGACCACTGTGCTCGTATCAGAGTTCATGCCGCACCTCATCGATGGCGCCGATCATGTAGAGCGCCAGTTCCGGAGCCTCGGCCAAATGATCGCCCAGGATGCGTTCGCAGCCGGTCAGCGTTGCTTCCAGCGGCACAAAACGGCCCGCCTGGCCCGTATACTGCTCGGTGGTAAAGAAGGGCTGGGTCAGAAACCGTTCCAGTCGGCGTGCACGGTTGACAATGCGCCGATCCTCCCTGGCCAGTTCTTCCAGGCCCAGCATGGCGATGACGTCCTTGAGTTCCTCGTATTGGGCCAGCACCTCCCGTACCTCCCGGGCGACGGCATAATGGCGCCGGCCGACGATATGGGGCATGAGGAGCTTCGACTCGGACTGGAGTGGATCGATGGCGGGATAGAGTCCCTGGCTGGCCCGTTCCCGGGAGAGGACGATGGAAGTCGACAGATGGGTGAAGGTGTGAACCACTGCCGGGTCGGTGAAGTCGTCGGCCGGGACGTAAACGGCTTGCACTGCCGTAATCGCGCCGCTGCGTGTATTGCAGATCCGATCCTGAAATTCGGCCAGTTCCGTCCCCAGGGTCGGTTGATAGCCCAGGCGCGACGGCAGTTGCCCCATGAGGGCGGACACTTCGGCGCCGGCCTGGATGAAGCGAAAGACGTTGTCGATCAGGAGCAGGACGTCCTGATGCGCTTCGTCCCGGAAGTATTCGGCCATGGTCAGGGCTGCGTGGCCGACCCGAAAGCGTGCGCCCGGCGGCTCATCCATCTGGCCGAAGACGAGGACCGTATTGTCGATGACGTTGGACTCGACCATGGCCCGGTGCAGTTCTTCGGCTTCCCGGCAGCGTTCGCCGATACCGCAGAAGATGCTGACGCCCTCATGGCGGCTGACCATGTTGTGGATCAACTCGGTGATCAGCACAGTCTTGCCCACGCCGGCCCCGCCAAAGAGGCCCGCCTTCCCGCCTCGCTCCAGGGGTGCGAGAAGGTCGATGGCCTTCACGCCTGTTTCGAGCAATTCCTGGGTGGTCGCCTGGCGGGCCAGGGCCACGGGGGGCCGGTGGATTGTGTCGTAATCGATCCGTTTGCCCTCGGCCGGAACCAGGGCCAATCCATCGATGGGTTCGCCGAAGACATTGAACATGCGGCCAAGAAGAAGGGAACCCGTGGGGACGCGCAGGGGATGCCCCATGGCCCGAACCGGCGTGCCCCGGGCCAGACCGCGCGTGGGCGTCAGCGCGATCCCGCGGATGCGGGTGGCATCCAGATGCGCGGCCACTTCGATGACCATTTCGTCATGCAGACCGGCCCGCAACTCATGCCGGATCTCGGGCAGCGGCGGCGCAAAGCGTGCGTCCACCACGCTGCCCCGCACCGACACGATCCGTCCCCACTGTGCGCGGGTGTCTATCACGTGACGCCTCCTTTGAGGCGAAGGCCGAGGCTGAGGGGGATCGCTACGCAGACAAAGGCCCGGACTGTAAAATCAGACCTCACCCTTAACCTCACCCTTCGCCCTAGCTTTTCCCCTCCCAAAATGCCTCGGCCTCGGCCTCCATCTTGGCTAGGCGTGTGTAATAGTCGGGGAATTCGTTCAGGTGGGCCAGCGCGATCTTGCCGGTGACCAGGGGGTCGTCATCAGAAACATTGGTCAGTATGTCGTGCAGCCCGTGCTCCAGTTCTACGTCAAGGCCCATGCGAAACTGTTCGACATCGAACTGTGACCAGTCTATTCCCAGTTCTTCGCCGATGCGTCGGGCCTCTTCCAGCGAAAACACCTGCTTTGCGGTCATCTTGGTTCTCCAAATGATGCATATACCCGAATAAAGACAAGACTCCCCCGATGCGTGACGCACCAAGGGAGTCTCGGATCAACTCAGGGGGCTGAGGCTCCCCTGGCTTATGCGGTTGTTGCCGATCGCCGCCGATCTCTACTTATCGTTCTTGATCGCAGCCTGGGCGGCGGCCAGACGGGCAATCGGCACCCGGAAGGGGCTGCAGCTCACGTAGTTGAGGCCGGCCATGTGGCAGAACTCAA
>CAYZLP010000375.1:0-5446 GCA_964478635.1 uncultured Caldilineaceae bacterium | reverse complement strand
TGTCGAAGGCGGATCGGCCCGCCTTCGACAGGCTCAGGCGACGGTGACCGGACGCCAAGCCCTTCGTGTCACGTTGCACTTCGCGCCCCTGCCAGCCTATAAAGACTCCAACCGCTCCGCCAGTTGGGCGCGTCGGACTTCAAATTCGGCCTGCCGGTCTTTTTCGCGCTGAATGACGTCAGCCGGCGCCTTGCCCGTGAAGCCGGGATTGGCCAGCAATCCTTCAATGCGGGACAACTGCTGGTCAATGCCCTGGAGCTCTTTTTCGATGCGACGGCGCTCAGCCTCCAGATCGACCATGCCCGCCAGGGGCAGGAAGACGGTCACGCCGCCTTCCGCGAGGGCAACCGCCTGGCGCGGGGCCTCGCCGTCCTCAACAAAGCGCGCCTGGTTCTCGTCCAGCCGCGCCAGCGTGGCCAAAAGGGGCAGCGCCCGCTGGATGGTCGGCGCATGTTCGCCCGCATTGAAGAGGGCGACAATACGGCGTGCGGGCTCGACATCGTACTCGCTCCGCGCGTTGCGAATCGCCCGGACGATGCCCTGGATACGTTCGAAATCAGCATGGGCCTCGGCGTCCATTTGACCTGCCTCGCCGGGCCAGTAGGCCAACATGAGGGTCGGGCAGCGGTCGCCCATCCCCGGCAGATTCTGCCAAATAGCCTCGGTGACAAAGGGCATGTAGGGATGAAGCAGGCGCAGACTCTGTTCCAGCACGTAGGCCAGAACCTGGCGAGTGGCCTGGGCTTCTTCGGCACTGCCACCGTAGAGACGCACCTTGGCCGCCTCGATATACCAGTCGCAATACTCGTTCCACAGAAATTCGTAGAGCTGACGCCCGGCCTCGCCCAACTGCCATGACTCGATCAGGCGGGTCACTTCACGGTTCACGATGGCCAGACGGTGGAGAATCCAGCGATCCGCCAGGCCGAGCATTGCCTTGTCCGGCAGCGCATAGGTGGCGGCGAAGGGCGCATCCCCGTCCTCCAGGGGCAGCGTTGCGTCCGTCAGATTCATGATGACGAAGCGCGCGGCATTCCAGATTTTATTGGCGAAATTGCGGTTCGCCTCAATGCGGGTCACGCTCAGCTTCATATCGTTGCCTGGCGTGCCGCCGGTCAAGAGCGTGAAGCGCAGCGCATCGGTTCCATATTCACCGCTCAGTTCCAGCGGATCCAGAACGTTGCCCAGGCTCTTGCTCATCTTCCGGCCGCTTTCGTCGCGCACGAGCCCGTGGAGGTAGACGGTGCGGAAGGGAACTTCGCCCGTAAACTTCATGCCCATCATAATCATGCGCGCCACCCAGAAGAAGAGGATGTCGTAGCCCGTTTCCATGACCGTGGTCGGGTAATAAGTCGCCAGATCTTCTGTCTTTTCGGGCCAGCCCAGGGTACTGAACGGCCAGAGCCCGCTGCTGAACCAGGTGTCCAGCACGTCGGGATCTTGCTCCAGCGCGACCGTCGCCCCGTAATGGGCGATGGCTTTTTCCAGGGCCTCGCTTTCGCTGCGCGCGGCAAAGGCATGACCGTCGGGACCATACCAGATGGGGATGCGGTGTCCCCACCAGAGCTGACGGCTGATGCACCAGTCGCGAATGTTCTCCATCCAGTGGAAATAGACCTTTTCGAAGCGCTCGGGCACGATTTGGATGCGACCGTCGCGCACGGCCTCAATCGCCGGTCGGGCCAGCGGTTCCATGCGCACGAACCATTGGGTGCTGATCATGGGCTCGATGATCTCGCCGCCGCGCTGGGATCGGGGCACGCGCAGGGTGTAATCGACCGTCTTGAGCGTCAGGCCCGCGGCCTCCATGTCGCGCCAGAGCTGCTTCCGGGCGGCGAAGCGGTCTTGACCCTGATAGGGACCGGCCTCCTCGTTGAGGGTCGCATCTTTGTTCATGATATTGATGATCGGCAGGTCATGGCGCTGACCGATGTCGTAGTCATTCTGGTCGTGGCCGGGCGTGATTTTCAGCGCGCCGGTGCCGAACTCCAGATCCACGTAGTCGTCGGCGATGACGGGAATCTGTCGCCCCAAAATCGGCACGATCACCTTCTTGCCGACAAACTGGCCATAGCGTTCGTCGTCGGGATGAACCGCCACGGCCGTATCTCCGAGAATCGTCTCCGGGCGCGTCGTCGCCACCGGGATGTGGCCGCTGCCGTCGGCAAGCTCGTATTTGAAATAGTAGAGGGCGCCCGGCTCTTCACTGTACTCAACCTCCAGGTCCGAGACCGCGGTTTGCAGACTGGGCGACCAGTTGACCAGGTAGGTGTCCCGGTAGATGAGTCCTTCCTTATAGAGCGAGATGAATGCTTCGAGCACCGCGTCGCTGAGACCGTCGTCCAGCGTAAAACGCTCCCGCCTCCAGTCGCAGGAGATACCCATCCGCTTTTGTTGCGCCGTGATCCGGTCGTGGTACTCGTCTTTCCAGTCCCAGACTTCCTGCACAAAGCGCTCACGGCCCATCTCCAGCCGGCTGAGGCCCTGCTGTTCCAGCTTGCGCTCCACGACGCTTTGGGTCGCAATGCCCGCGTGATCCGTGCCCGGCACCCAGAGGGTTGGCCGTCCCAGCATGCGGTGATAGCGGATCAGCATATCTTCGATGCTGCTGGTGATGGCGTGGCCCAGATGGAGTGCGCCGGTAACGTTGGGCGGGGGCATGGAAATCACGAATGGTTCGGCGCCCCGGCGCGCCTGGCCCAATTCGTGCTGGGTTTCGGGGCGGAAGTAGCCGTGCTGGTCCCACCAGTCATACAGCTCCTCTTCCACTTTCAGATGTTCGTACGCTTTGGGCATGGCAGTGTCGGTCATCGTCAACCTCGATCTCTTCCATAAAAAAATCGCCTCATCACAAGGACGAAGCGACTTCGCGGTACCACCTTGTTTGGCCATCCCTCCCGGACGAACCTGAATCCGGCAAAGGATCAAGCAGAACGTTTCTGCCGGCCCTCTTCACGCGCTAACGGGCTTACCCGGACGGCCCTACTCTGCTTCGGGTCGTCAACCTTCCCGGCGACCTTCTCCGTTGCGTTGGCGATCGAGGCTTTCAGCCGCTGACCTCGACTCTCTAGCGCCTGCCGACGGATACTCCTCCGGTGCACTGTCTTTCGGTCTATTTGTAATCCGTGCCAGTGGCTCAAGACCCCTACCGCAATCACAAGCCGCAATCACAAGCGCACTAATGCGCCCTTCCAATCAAAGACGTATGGCGAGGGGCGTCGGCGGTTTGGCTTTGTCGATTGACACGGAGCGAAGTATACCGTGCCCCCGAACTTGTGTCAAGAGAAATGATCACAGATCTGGAAGTGAGAGGTGTCGATTTCACATACGAAAGCGCCGTCGGAAAAAAAATTAACCTTATTAAGTTGTAAGAATGACATTTTCGAAAGTCTATGCTATGATACGAGCATCCGCGGGTACGCGTTTCAACGTCAAATCCGTTCCGCATCCGGACCGATGACGCACCTGATAACGAAAACCAAAGTCCTGGCTCCCCGACGCCAACATAACCTGCTCCGGCGGCCCCATCTGCTGGAGCAACTTGAGTCTATGGTCGGTGCTCGACTGGCGTTGATTGTGGCTCCGGCCGGCTATGGCAAGACCTCGACCCTGATCGATTGGGCCGACGCGACCTCCAGAGTCGCCTGTTGGTACACCGTCGACATTCTCGATGAAGACGCCACGCGCTTCGCCGCCCACTGGTTTGCGGCCATTCACCAACAGTTTCCCCGCTTCGGGTTAGAATCTAACGCGATATTGCAGGCTTATGCCGAACAGCAGGCAACCCTTGACCAGGTAATTGCCGTTGCCGTGAATGAGCTTTACGACACGGTCGAGGAAGAGTTCCTGCTCATTATCGACGATTATCACCTCGTGGATGGAGTGGCCGAAATCGGCTACTTTGTGAGCCGCTTCGTCCAGAATGTCGCGCCGAATTGTCAGGTTGTATTGGCGTCGCGCAAGTTGCTTTCACTGCCGAACCTCGCCTTGCTGGTGGCAAGATCCCAGGTTCAAGGTCTCGATGAGACGGCCCTGGCGTTTACGCCTGACGAAGTCCAGGCGCTGGTGCGCATACGCTTTCGGCAAGAGATCACCCAGGACCAGGCGCTCGCGCTCGTCGAGTCAACCGAGGGCTGGATCACGGGGCTACTGCTGTCGGCCCAATCTTCGCCGGAATCTCTTCGGCTGACGCAAGACGCTCGTTCCGTGGGGGTGGATCTCTACGACTATCTTGCTCAGCAGGTGCTGGAGCAGCAACCGGCCGAGTTGCGCTGCTTTTTGTTGCGTACCGCGGTCCTCGAAGAATTTGACGCCGAACTCTGCGCGTCGGTCTTTCCGCCTGACTGGCTCCCGCCGGGTCGGAGTTGGGACGAGCTGGTCGAGGAAGTGCTTGCCAAGGGGCTCTTCGTCTCTGCCGTGGGCCACGATCGGACCTGGCTGCGCTTTCATCGTCTCTTTCAGGAGTTTCTGCTCTACCGCCTGAGCCGGGAACGGCCCGAAGAGGAGACGATGATCCTGCGGGCGCTGGCGGAATGGCTGCGGGCCCGTCAGGAATGGGAGCGGGCCTATCATATCTACCAGCGGCTGCAGGATCAGCCCGCCGTCGCGAGGCTGGTCGTAGAGGCCGGACGCACGTTGATCAAGGTCGGTCGGGCGCAACTCGCCGAAAAATGGACCGCCGCGCTCTCCAACGATCTCATCCGCACCTATCCGGAACTCATGTCCATTCGCGCGGCTGCGCTGGTCCTGTTGGGGCGCGTTCAGGAAGGCCACACGCTGCTCAATCGCGCGATCGAGCGCTTGGAGCCTGACGGCGGCCGCTGGTATCTGCGCTCGCTGGCCTGGCGTGGCGTAATCTACCGGTTTCTTGGCGACTACACGGCCGCCTTGGCCGAAGGGAATGCCGCCCTGGAAGTCGCCCGGACCCTCCAGGATCACGAACCTGAAGTCGCCGAAATCAGCGCCGACTGTTACAAGACGATCGGCATTTGCCACTACCGGCTGGGGGATCTGGTGGCAGCTCAGGAGGCCATACGGGAAGCTCAATCCCTCTATGAGATCGCCGGTACGGCCGCGGATATTGCAAGCGTCCATGTGGAAATGGCCGTTATTCAGTTGGCCTTGGGAGACCTCCACGGCGCTTTGACCGAATTTGAGTTTGCCGCCGACAGCTGGCGTCGATTGGGACAGATCCAGCAGCTGAGCCTGGTGTTGAACAACCTGGGCGTCGTCTATCATAGACAGGGGCGACTTGCCCTGGCCGTGGAGACCTATGCCGAGGCCCTGCATGGTGCGGAACGCAGTGCCCATCGTCGGACTGAGGCTGTGGTCTGTGCCAGCTTGGGCGATGTCTTTGTCGATCTCGGTTTCTATTCGGCCGCCGCAGAGCTGTGCAGCCGCAGCGCCCGAGTGGCAGCCGAGATTGATGGCCGCTTCTTCGCAATCT
>CAYZLP010000374.1:0-5454 GCA_964478635.1 uncultured Caldilineaceae bacterium | reverse complement strand
CCAATCATCAGCCTGCCCGCCGTGGCATCCTGATCAAGCAGGCCCGCACCGAACATCACGGTGACGATCGGCGCCAGCTACACCACTCTACGGGACACTATCTGGAATCTCCCGGTCGGGGGTCAGACTTCGAAACTCGGACCACCCATAGAGCCAGGCCCTTGAGATCCACCGATCGCCTCAGGCAGTGCCATCTCCGTTGGTTCTTGGGGCGCTGTTTCAATCGCGTGGTGGAGCGCCGATGGAGCTACGTTTCACGAAAGCAGACTCAATCCATCGGGTGTGGCGAGGCGCGTCGGGGTCTCGCATCTGTGCAGCCAGCAGTTCCCATGCTTCTTTCACCATCGTGCGGACCGGACTGACCACCGTCGAAAGCTGGCCAGATATCAGGCCCGCCCATTCCGGATCATCGAAGCTGGCAAGGGAAACATCCTCCGGCCAGCGCATCTTCATTGCTTGAAGTTCGCGTATCGTGGCGATCGCAACCTGGCTGTTCCCCGTGATGACGGCTGTGGGAGGAGACGGACGCGCAAAGATGTCCGCGAGCCTGTGGCTGAAGGCGTCTTGGTCATCGTTCTGCTGCATGATCGGACATTCGTCGCTTGAAATGCCCGCCGCATCCATCTCCGCCCGCAGGCCCTCTATGCGATGACGCGTTGTGATCACCGACAGGTTCTGAGCGATAAACAGGATCCGTCTGTGCCCCAGAGATATCATCTCCCTGGCCATAGCCCTCATTGTCGAACGGTTGTCGAACGCGACGCAACTGAAGCGCTCGTCATCAACCCACCTGTCAAGCACCACGCCCGGCGTTCTGGTTGACGCTATCACATCCAGCGAGCGTTGCGGCTCAAGGCTGGGGAGCAGGAACAGGCCATCCACCTGTCGGCCGATCTGGCTGCGTATGCGTTGCAGTTCCCGATCCGGATCGGCATGCGTCATGACCTGCACAAGCTCAAACCCGTTCGCGGTCGCGATCGCGTCAAGAGCATCAGCGAGACTTCGCAAGTAGACCGTTGTGACGGACGTTGTGCAGAAGCAGATCACTCCCGACCGTTTGCTACGCAGGGTCTGGGCAAGCGGATTCACAAGATACTCAAGATCTGCGGCTGTTCTGAGAACCTTTTCGCGGATTTCCTCACTCACGAAGCGCGTGTTGTTCAGGACGTTGGAGGCAGAGCCAACCGATACGCCTGCCGCCCTTGCGACGTCCACGATGGTCGGCTTCTTGTTGCGTTTCATGAATGTGGACCAAATCGTGTGCAGTCGTCGCCATCGATAATCATCTTGCGTGTGCAGGTCCAGTCGAATATTGAAAGGTTTCAATACCCGAATCATCGTCCCTTCTCCAACCGGTCAGCGCCAGTGAAGACGCCTCTCATCTCAGAGATTGAAACGTTTCAGTACTCGATTGGCTGGATCGAATGGATTCTTGTACGTGTCCGATCCTCGGACGGTGCCGAGGGCTGGGGCGAGGCCTCGTTGCACGGGCCGGTGGCCCCGGTTCTGGAAGCCATCCGCGCCTATGGCGAGCATCTCATCGGACAGGAGGCGACAGGTCCCGAGCGGCACTGGTCAAGACTCCACAACGCGTGGCGCTGGCGCGGCGGAGCTGTCTTCATGACCGCAATGAGCGCACTGGACGTAGCTCTTTGGGACATGGAGGCACGACGCCTGGGAGTTCCGCTCTACCGGCTCTTTGGAGGTCCGCACAATACCAGGCTACGCGTCTATGCCAGCCATTGGTTGCAGGACGCCGACACTCCTCAGCAAGCCTTCGACGGGGCTCGTGAAGCTGTGCGACGTGGCTTCTTGGGGTTCAAGTTCTGTCCTTTCCAGTTCCAGCAACTGAGAGAAGATCCATACGGCGCCATTATGCGGACGTCCGAGATGATGGCGGCTGCCCGTGAAGGTGCCGGGCCCGAGACAGAGATCTACATCGAATGCGGCGAACTGCTCTCGCCAAGGACTGCCCCGGCGATGTTGAAGGTTCTCGAACCCCACCGTCCGGCCTGGATCGAGGAACCTTTTCCCTTTGAGGGCCCCCACGCCATCGCGCGGCTTCAGAGCGAGACAGACATTCCGGTGGCTGTCGGGGAGCGCTTGCTCTCGCGGTACGAATTCCGTGAGCTTCTGGAGAAGGGGGGCTGCCGCGTGGTGCAGCCCGACATCATGCATGGCGGAGGCTTTACTGAGCTGCGCAAGATCGCGGCCTTGGCCGAAGTCTACCATGTGACAGTGGCGCCACATAATCCTGGCGGACCGATCTGCATGGCCGCGTCGATGCATTTTGCGGCTTCCATTCCCAACTTTCTGGTGCTGGAGCAGATAGAGCCCGATCGGTCCTTGCGCGATGAAGCAAGTGACCCTGCACCAATCATCAAGAATGGCTACGTCGAGTTGTCTGATCGACCCGGTCTCGGGTTGCGACCCAATCTCGACGCTCTCGAGAAATATCCAGCTGGCAAGACGCCCCGCAAGGAGAGGCTTGGGTCACTCTTTCACTGATGACCATCATGAAAACCAAAAGGGAGGATTGAAACTATGCCGGGTATCTACAGAAACATCGCATATACAGCAGTTTCTGCTTTGGCGATGAGCGTGGTCGCGGCGGGGGCCGTGAAAGCGCAGGATATTGTCCTGCAATGGCAGGCGACATCACTGTCTGAAGCTCAGTACGAGCCGATCTGGAAGTCACTGGTTGCCGAATTCGAAAAGAATAATCCCGGCGTCCGAATCGAGCCGGTTCTGGTCCCGAGGGCGGACAACTGGACCAAGTTCGTCACCGCCGCCCAGGCAAGGATTGCGCCCTGCCTGGTATCGGTGCCAGTTCCAACCGCCGCGTATAACGGATACCTGATGCCTCTGGATGATTTCTGGGCGAATGAACCGGATAGCTACAGGGCAATCTGGTCCCCCGAGTCCCTTGGAGCAGGGCGTTTCGAAGGCAGTCTCTACGGGATGCCGCACTATGCGGGCATTTACGGCGAGGTCTACAATGCGGATCTGGTAAGGGCCGCCGGACTGGATCCCAACAATCCACCGCAGACCTGGGCGGAGTTCCTTGAGTGGTCGAAGAAGCTCAAGACCGATGACCACGATGCCCTTGCGATCCTTGCGGGACCCACCGAGACCACAACGCGCCTGCTCTTGTCCTGGATCTATTCCAACGGCGGCGAACCGTTCAATGCGGAACTGACCGAGTCCTACTTCTCCACGGATCCAAAGACGGTTGAGGCCATCAAGTTCTACCTTGGCCTCGAGACGGAGCACGGCCTTACCTCGCCCGGCTCGGCGGCGATAAACTATGCCGAACAGACAGTTCTATTCGCGCAGGGAAAGATCGCGTCGATGCGGAACGCCTACTGGGGTGTTGCCAAGGTTCTCGGCGACAGTCCCGAACTGAAGGATAAACTTGTCGTCACACCGCCGCCCAAGAATTCCCCGGATGGACGCACCGTGGCCACTGTGACGACGACGAGCATCTCGTCCAACTGTGAGCATCCGGAGCAGGCATGGGAGTTCATCAAGTTCCTCAACGAGCCCGAGTATGCAGTGCAGATGGTGTCGACATCAAACTGGATGCCGCTCCGCAATGATCTCTTGAGCATGCCCGAGGTGGCGAATGACCCGATCGTCCAGACCTTCCTCGATATGGGAGCGAATGCCGTGACAATTCCTCTGCCAACGCCGGCTTGGACTCAGATTGCGTCGAAGGATATTGTCGAGGCAATGCAGCAGATCCTGCAGGAACCTGATCGGATCGATGCAATTCTCGCGGAGCTTGACGAGACCGTGACGGATCATCTCCAGGACAGATGATTCTGAAAGGAGCCGGCGGCTTCTTTCCGCTGGCTCCCACCTTTTTTGCATGAAAGCAGGAGCCTTTGATGTCAGACCATGTGCATTTGCGTGCGTGGCGAGGGGTTGGCCTGCGCAGGGAGCGCTGGCACGGCTACATTTTTCTGGCACCCAGTATCCTGTTGATCCTTGCCCTGATCGCGATCCCGCTTGGCCATGCGGTAATGACCAGTCTCTACCGAGTGCGTGGTCTGCGATCCGACTTTGTAGGACTCGAAAACTATGTCCGTCTCTTCACGCGAAGCGAATTCTGGGAGAGCCTTCAGGTCTCGCTGATTTTCACTGTTGTCTGCGTCTTTTTCCATATGACCCTCGGGCTGGGTCTTGCCCTCCTTCTTAACCGGGTGCTGTTTGCCCGGACAGCCATTCGAATCGGGTTTCTGGCGCCATGGATCGTCGCGCCATCAATTGGCGCCATCATTTGGGTTTGGATGCTCGACCCGCAATTCGGGGTCGTGAATCACCTGCTGGTGTCGTCCGGTCTCCTGAGCGAGGGCAAGCCATGGCTTGCAGACCCGACCCTCGCTCTGGTTTCTGTCATGGTCGTCGACATCTGGAGGGGTACTCCCTTCGTCATGCTCTTGCTGCTTGCTGGTTTGCAGGGGATCCCGAAGGACCAGTATGAAGCGGCGCGAATGGACGGAGCGACGGCGTGGCAGGAGTTCTGGTACGTGACGCTGCCGAACCTGCGGTATCTTCTCGTCGTCGCCTCAACGCTCGATATCATCTACACGATCCGGCACTTCGACATCATTGCGGTCATGACCGGTGGAGGTCCGGCTGGCGCAACGGAGGTCCTTCCCGTCCTGATCTACAACACGGCGTTCACGCAGAATGCCTTCGGTCGGGCTTCGGCCGTCGGGATCATGCTTCTCGGCATAATCCTTATCTTCTCCATGGCATACCTCAAGGCGACAAGGCCGGGAAAGGCGAGGGAGGACTGATGCACGAGGGAATAATTCGACAGGTCATCAAGTGGGTGGTGGTGCTGACGGCCTTGGCAATCATGCTTTTCCCACTTTACTGGATGGTGAATACGTCTCTTAAGCCCAATGCCGAGGTTTTCCAGCTTCCGCCGACATTCTATTCGGAAAACTGGTCATTTGATGCTTTCCGTTCGCTTCTGGAAAACAAACCGATCGGCCGTTACTTCCTGAATAGTCTGATCGTTGCCAGCGGCACTACGATAATTGCATTGGTTCTTGCTTCGCTCGCCGCATATGGCCTGACCCGCTTTCATGTTCGGATTGAAGCGCTGATCATCCTGTCCCTCTTGTTCATCAAGATGTTACCGGAGGCGCTGCTTGTCGTGCCGTTCTATGGACTGATCTCGGGCGTCGGAATGCTGAACTCGTATATCTCGTTGATCGCCGTATATTGCTCCTTCGCGTTACCATTCGCAGTGTGGATGCTGATAGGCTTTTTCCGGGCGATTCCCCGTGAACTCGATGAAGCAGCCGTGATGGACGGCGCAACGCGCTTGCAGACCTTTCTGGTCGTGGTGCTGCCTCTCGCAAGGCCCGGTCTTGCGGCAGTTGCAATGGTGACATTCCTGACCGCATGGAACGCATACCTGTGGTCTCTCGTCCTGAC
>CAYZLP010000373.1:0-5455 GCA_964478635.1 uncultured Caldilineaceae bacterium | reverse complement strand
AACTCGACTTCGCCGCCGGTCGCGCGGACGCGCTCGACAACCTGTTCCGATTCATAGAGGGGAACACGGGGATCATTGTCCCCCGCAATCACGAGCAGCGGCATGTCGATGCGCTCAATTTTGTGGATTGGTGAAATCCGCTCCAGTAGCGCCCGGTGCTCCGCGAGACTGCCGTACTCCCGCTCCCGATGCGCCCGCCGCCAGCTACTGGTGCGCTCCAGGAATGTCACCAGGTTGGCGATGCCAACCACGTCGATGCCGGCCGCAAAGAGTTCGGGATATTCGGTTAGGGCCGCCAGGACCATGAAGCCGCCATAGCTGCGGCCGTAGATGGCGATGCGTGCGTTGTCAATCTCATCGACTTCGTGGAGCCAGGCCACAGCATGTTTCAGATCGGCCACGCTGTCCATCCGCTTCTCGACATCGTCCAACATCATGTAGGCTCGCCCATAGCCGACGCTGCCGCGGACGTTGGTTACAAGAAGAGCATAGCCTCGCTGCAGAAAGTATTGAAAGCGCACGTCAAAATCGGGGCGCTGCTGGCTGGCCGGGCCGCCGTGAACATAGAGGATGCAGGGGTAGCCGGCCGCCGGCGGCGCGGACTGTGGGCGATAGTAGAAGGCCGGAATCAGGCGGTCGTCGTGGCTAAGAAAATGAATCAATTCCGGCGTCACAAAGGTGGAAGGATCGATGCCGGCCCGATTGGAGAAGGTCACCTGGCGCACCACGTCGGTGGCAAACTCATAAAGCCAGATGTCAGGATTGCGCTCCGGGCTTTGCAGATCGAAAACAAGATAGTCACCGCCTCCGCCGTAGCCGAGATTGGTAATGACGCCGGATGGCGCTTCGTCGAGGCCGGCGACTGCGCCGGTAGCCAAGTCAACGACATAGAGGCGGCTATAGCCCTCCACATTCAGGGCAACGACTCCCTGCCGGCCGTCACTCCGGACAGTGAGCAACTCCAGTTCGCCGGGGGCGTCGCCCAGATCGGCCAGCAGATCGGCGGCGGCCAATATCTCGGTTAGTTCGCCGCTGGCGGGATCCAATCGGCATATCGCACCCTGATCGCGCGTGATGTCGGTGAGCAGATAGATGCCGTCCTCCCGCCAGGCGACCGCGGCATACCGGGCCCAGGGCCAATCAGCCGTGAGATGCTCTTCCGCACCGGTCGCGAGATCGAGCAGATACAGTTCAACCTGCTCGGTTGCAACCGCGTCCGTCGACAGCAGGCGGCTGCCGTCGGGCGACCAGGCGACGATCGTCCGGTTGCCTGTCGACTCGGCCAAGCGGCGGCTCTCGCCACTGATCAGATCCATCCAGTAGGGATCGAACGATTGGGGATCCCGGGCGTTGCTGGAGTAGACGATCTGGCGGCCATCTCGGCTGAACGCGCCAAAGCGATGGATGGCTTCCTGATCGTGGGTGAGGCGACGGACATCGTGACTACTACTTCCGAAACCGGTCACAAGATAGAGCTGCTGGCGCTCATTGCCGCCCACATCACCGACGGCAACCATATGGTCCATGGCCCCGGTACCGTGGAGTTCCCAGACCTTATCCTGGAAGAACGTCAACTGTTCGGGCCAACCGGCGGCGCCGTCCTCGGCAGTCGCCACGCTCCACACCTGGGCATTGCCGGTAATATCGGTCAGAAATGCCACCCGCGCTGCATCCGGCGCCAGCACGGGCGCGGTCGCGCTGCGTATATTCAAATAGCGGGCAAAGTCAGATGACATAGCAAAATCCTTTCCGACAAGAGATTCACTTGGGTAGGCCGACCCCACGCAAACATTATCGCCTGCACGGCCCGATTCGGCCAATGTGTCAATGTGGAGACCGGAAGATATCGCGCACTTGCCGCAAGGCGGGCAACCATGGAATCGAGATGGGGAAAGCCAGGCAGCAGGGCCGGGAAAAAGAGAGGAACGGCGCCTTTGCCGTTCCTCAAGCAGGAATATCGTTCGTTGGCCGAACAGTTCATGGCTGCCCGGTTTGTGGGGCCTACGGACCGTTCATGGTCACAGGGCCAGCTCACCGAGGTGTTCTTGCCAATAGTGATTGGTCTTGGCAACGACCGTGATGACGTTCTTTATCTCTTTCTCGAGCCGGAAATCAGCGCCGGCAGGAAAATAGAGAACTGTGCCCTCACGGCGCACGCTGACGTTCTCAACGACGATCGCGCGCAGAAGCCAGAGCGCCATTTCCTCGCTCTCACAGCGCATGCCGATCCAGCCGGGACCATCGCTACGCACGATCTCCAGGCCGGTCACCATGCGAATGCCGCGGGTCAGTTCCTGCAAGACATTTTCGTAGGCGTCCGGATCGTTCTGAATCGCTACGGGATCACCCGGTTCCAGGAGCGTACCCCGATGGGAAGGTCCGCCGGCTAGGGCAAGGTCGCAAAAATCCGTCCAGATTTCGTTCCACGCCACGCTGCCCTCTGCATCATATTTCAGACCGGCCGCGCCCATGGGTGCAGCGCTCGGGGTCTGATTCTGGTAGCGTTGGGGCAATATGTTCAGCAAGTCGGATTGAGCAGCCGGCGTACGGCAGCCGTCCCCGCTCGCCGGGCGCACGTAGCTCGGTTCAAATTGGACGACGGTTTCGCCCATGGCAGGAATTGCCGCGGCCAGTGTCTCTTGAATACGGCGGGCAACGGCATGGCCCTCCACCAATGTGCGCGTCTCATCGATGGTCGCTGTCAGTTCGGCAAAAAGTCGATGGCCGACCCAATGCACACGCAACTTGACGATCTGGTCGACGCCTTCGACTTGCTCGGCGAAGTGCTCAATCCGATTGACGATACTCGGATCGACCGCGTCCATGAGGCGCAGGAAGACTTTTTTAACTGCCTGCCAGGCAATGCCGACGATTGCTACGCCAATCAGCACGCCGATGATCGGATCGAGAATCGGGATGTTGATCCATGCGCCGAAGACGGCGATCAGCACCGCCAGGGACGTAATGCCGTCGATGCGGGCGTGCTGTCCGTCGGCAACCATGGCATCCGAACCGATCTGTTTGCCGACCCGGATCTGGAGCATGGCGACCGCTTCGTTGCCCACGAAGCCGATCAGGGCTGCAAGCGCAATCCATTCGAGATTGTCCAGGGGAACGGGGTTGAAAAAACGCTGAAATGACTCGCGCATGATGTGCCAGGCGCTGTACAAGATCGACAGCACGATGAAGATGCCGGCGATATCTTCGGCGCGGCCAAAACCGTAGGTGAAGCGCCGGGTGGCGGGACGGCGCACGAGATAAAACGCGATCAGGAGGGGAATCGAATTGAGGGCGTCAACAAGATTGTGCCCGGCATCTGCGAGCAGGGCGACGCTATTGGCGAAATTGTAGATCACGACCTGCAGCGCTGTGGTCAGGAAAAGAAGTCCCAACGATATCCAGATGGTGGCGATGCCTACATTGTTGTCGCGTACGGCATCATCCACGACGACGGTATCCGTATCGCCGTGGTCATGATCAAAGCCTGGGAGATGGAGCACTGTACCGATCCAACCGACAATTCCTTCGGGATGTTTGTGTCCTACAAAGGGGGTGTCACCGACGTTTGGTGGCGTTTTGGCCATGCGAGGCTCCTCGGGCAGCAAGGGTCAACGGTCCGTCGCTTACCTTTATCGCCGGTTACCTGTCATTTCCTTCGCCAGATTGGATCAGATTATGATTGCTTCGACTTCCACTGAGTATCGAGCCTAGCCTTCATTCACTTCAGACAGTTCGAACCAGCGCGCCAGGGCATCTTCCAGTACTTGCTCGACGCTTTCAAGTTGCTCGGCCAGCGATTGCAGGCGCAGGTAGTCGCCTCCCGCGGCGCTCATGGCCTCCAGCAGGCGGGCTTTCTCATTTTCCCCTTCCTCGATATGCGTCTCGAGCGCCTCCAATTCCCGGGCCTCTTTCCAGGTCAACTTGCGGGCAACCTGTGTTGTCTTCTTGCCGCCCGAAGGCGCGGCATCAGCCGCTTTGCGGTCCGTCTCCGATGGGGGCGCGGCCGAACTCACGGTTTCCGGTTCCGTCTCGCGGCTGAGCCGAACAAAGGTGGTGTAGGGTGTCGGATAACGCGGTCCCAACCTGCCGTCCTTCATCTCTACCAGATGGTCCACGGTACGATCCAGGAAATAACGATCGTGACTGACGACAATGAGACAGCCGCTGAAGTGATCCAAAAACTCTTCCAACACGGTCAAGGTTTGGATGTCCAGGTCATTGGTCGGCTCGTCAAGCAAGAGTACATTGGGTTGATGAACGAGGGTGCGCAGGAGGTAGAGGCGTCGCCGCTCGCCCCCGCTGAGGCTGCCGATGCGCGCCCACTGCATGGGCCGGGGAAAGAGAAACCATTCGAGCATCTGGGCCGCCTCGACCCGTTCCCCCTCGTTGGTCAGCACCAGAGGCGCTTCATCCTGGATGAACTCGATGATGCGACTTTCGGGCTTGAGGCCTTCGCTCCGCTGATCGTAATAGCCCATTTCCACCGTGTCCCCCCAGCGCAGGGATCCCCGATCCGGCGCCAACGTGCCGGCCAGGATATTCAACAGCGTACTCTTGCCCGCGCCGTTGGGTCCCATGATACCCAAGCGATCGCCCGGTTCAAGATGGAGATCGACGTTGTCCAGCACGGTCAAATCCCCAAAACGCTTGGTCAAGCCACGTGCGTCCAGGGCTTGCTTGCCGAGGCGCCGCCCGGCCAATGCCATGGAGACCCTATCTTCCCCCAGGTCGTAGCGCAATTCCATGAGTTCTTCGACCCGCTGCTTGCGCGCCTTTTGCTTTGTTCCCCGGGCCATGGGCATGCGGCGGAGCCAGGCCAGTTCTCGCTGCAGCAGCTTCTGGCGCTTCTGCTCCGCGGCGGCCAGTTTTTCATGCCGCTCCTGACGCTCGTCGAGATAGTGGGTGTAATTGCCGCTGTAGCTGACGAGTTGCCGGCGGTCCAGTTCGACGATGCGATTGACAACCCGGTCCAGGAAGTAGCGATCGTGGGTAACCATGAGGAGGGCGCCCGGCGTCGTTGCCAGGTACTCTTCCAACCAGGCAATCGTATCGGCATCGATATGGTTGGTCGGCTCGTCCAGCACGAGGAGATCGGCCCGATCGATCAGGGCCCGGGCCAGGGCGACGCGCTTGCGCTGGCCGCCGCTCAGGGAGCTCACCGTTTCATCGAAATAGGTCACGCCGAGGCGGGTCAGGATGGCCTTGGCATTGGCTTCAGCCGCCCAGCCGCCGGTCTGATCGAGCTCGCCGCTCAATTCCACCAGCCGCGCCTGCAGTTCGACATCGCCCGGCACGCGGGCCAACGCGTCACTCGTCTCTTCATACGTGCGCAGGAGCTGCATCTGAGGAGAGTCGCTGTAGAAGATCGTTTCCAGGACCGTCAGATCGTCACGCAGTTCCGGCTCCTGGGCCAGATACTCGATACGCACGCCGCCGGGCGACGTGACGCTTCCCT
>CAYZLP010000372.1:0-5457 GCA_964478635.1 uncultured Caldilineaceae bacterium | reverse complement strand
GCGGCGAAGTCCACCTGCGCGCCTTCGGGCAGATCGCTGGCATCGTAAAAGACCCGGTAGGGCGGGTTGTCATCCGTACCGATTACAGTCCATTCACCGCTGCCGCTGGTGCGGACTGCAAAGGTAACCTCGGCGTAGACGTTGTTCTGATCCAGCTCGGCTACAACTTCGATGCGATTCGGCACCTCATTGCCGTCAATGAGCTGGACGCCCAGGGGCACTTCCGAGTTGGCCGCCGGCTGGGTGATGGTGATGGCCGGAACGTTGAACGCGGCCGCGCCGAGGAGGGCCGGCTGAGCCTGATAGATAACGAAATCCGCGGCCGGGACGGTGACCGTCAGTTGGCCGGCGCCGTCGCTGGTCAGATTATCCGCCGTACCGTTGCCATAGATCCGGGTAAATTGGGCGCCTGCCGAGTAGACCGGGAAGGTAGCCTGTTGCTCGCTGGCGGCGTTATTGAAGGCAACGACGTACTCCACCTGCGCATCCCGGTCGTAGCGGCTGAAGGCATAGATGCCCGGACCGTCACTGGCATAGCGATGAATCTGCGCGCCCGTGCGCAGGGTGGGGTGGGCCTGATAGATCGCGCCAAACTCGGCAAAGGCCTGATAGAGGGGGTGATCGGTATCGAAATTGTCATCCGCCGGCGTCTCATCCGTACCGATCATGTTGTTCAGATTGGGATCGACATACTCAGCCACCTGGCTGGGGAACATGTTCTGGCGTGCGGCCTTGTCCCCGCCGATACCGGTGAAACCCTGTTCGTCGCCGTAGTAGATGACGGGCACGCCCCGGGCAAAGTACATCATGGCATGGGCCAGTTTGGAACGCGCGACCATCTCAGCCTCGCTCATCGCCCCCCCGCTGTCCGCCACAAGGAAGTGGCCGAAGCGCCCCCGGTCGTGATTTCCGGTAAAAAGGGGCAGCATCGATGCGTTCGAATCGGCGTCGATGAACTTGTCGTCGTCTTGGAAGAGATCTTGGAGCAACTGGGCGCTGCCGCCTTGGGAGACGTAGGCGCGGATATACTCCTGATATTTGAAGTCCAACACTGCCGGCACGTCGGTCTGGGTCGTGTAAAAGCTCAGCAGATCTTCATTACCGCTGAAGACCTCGCCGAAGAAGAAGAAATCCTCCTTGCCCACGCTGTCGGCATGTTCCCGCAAGGCAGCAGCGAAGGGCTCCCAAAACTCGATGTTCACGTGCTTCATCGTGTCGACCCGGAAGCCGGCGATGTCGTAGTTGCTGATCCACGAGTTGTAAATGTCGATCATGCCGTCCACGACAGCGGGATGCTCGGTGAACAGATCGTCCAGCCCGAAGAAATCGCCATAAAGGGAATTCTCGCCCGCAAAGGTCGAGTCGCCCCGGTTGTGATAATAGATCGGGTTGTTGAGCCAGGCGGGCACCTTCAGATTCTCATCACCCGCATTGTTGAAGACCGGCGTGTAAGGGAAGCTCGTCTCCGCATCCATCACCGGGAAGTTCGGATCGTTGGCAAAGTCCCGATCGTCGAACTCGTTGCCGTCGGCGTCCCTGTAGGGATAATCGGCCTTGCTGCGATAAACGTACTGGTTCTCTTGGTAGGAGATGATGTCGGCCGTGTGGTTGGTGATGATGTCGAAGAAGATGCTCATCCCTTCATCACCCGCAGCGTTGATGAGCGACTCCAGTTCGGCGTTGGAGCCAAAGTGAGGGTCAAATTGGGTGAAGTCGGTGATCCAGTAGCCATGATAGCCGGCCGAGATATCATCACCACTCCCCTGCACCGGATTGTTCTTGAAGACCGGCGTCATCCAGATAGAGGTGACGCCCAGTCCGTCCAGGTAATCGAGCTTGCTCTGGAGGCCGGCCAGATCACCGCCGTGGAAGAAACCGCTGTCCGTTGGATCGAGACCGTGATCCAGCCGGCCGCCGGCAATGCCGCCCGTGTCGTTCGTCGTGTCACCGTTGGCGAAGCGATCGGGCATGACAAAGTACATGATTTCGTTCTGGAAGGGGTGGCGCACAGGCGGTGTGGCCAGGGTGCCCCAATCCTCGGCGCCGCCGCCGGTCACCGTGACGCCGGGCAGATTACCGGCCGCATCAAAGGTGAACGTGGCGGTCTGACCGGCCCCGACCGTGAAGGGAATGTTATCGCCGCCGGCCACGCCCCCGGCGCCATAGTTTTCATCCCAGCCCTCGCTCATGGCGACCTTAAACTCATAGTCGCCGGCCGGGAGATCGGCGACCGAAAAGGTGTAAATGCCGTCCCCATCGGGATCCTGGAGCCAGGAGCGCAGGCAGTCAGGCTGCCAGTCGCCCGGACAGCCGAGTTCGTCCTGGAAATTGCCGGCCGCGGTGGCAATGCGGCTGCTGACGTTATCGGTAACCCAGTGAGATTTGTGGTCGTAGTACCACTTGACTTCACCGTCGGCCGCAAGGGAGAGGCCGATGTTGGCGCCGTCGCGGATAGCCCCGGCTCCGTAGTTCTCGTCCCAGGAGCCGTTGAGGGCCGCCTTGTACTCATACGCGCCGGCCGGCAGGGTTCCCATAAACTGCCAGACATCGTCGGCCCCGTCGTAGGTCATGGCGGTGGCGGTACAGGCCGGATTCCACTCGCCTTCACAGCCGAGTTCATCCTGCAAACTACCCACGACCGTCACAGCTGTGGGATCAGGCGTGGTTTGGTGCAACGGTGCGGCCTGCAGCGGTTGGGGCCCAATGCCGGCCAGCGTCGACATCAGCAGCGCCAGGGTGAGAAGAAGCCGCAAGATGCGCTGATTTCTCATAGTCGGATGGTGCATGAGAATCTCCTGTTCAGGTTTCACAACGAGACGGAATATTCAATTGGATGGGTAAATGGCAGCAAGCCATGTTTGGAATGCGTCAGGCAGAAATGTGTCAAAGAATAGGGAGCAATTCCATGGTGACCACAAAAGGAGTGTAGTTCAATTTCGTGGCGCGTTCACAAGGTGCCGGTGACTCATCTCTCAATTAAGCGTGCCCGTAATCGATGAAAGTCTCCGGTGCTTGATCCTGCCATCGGGCCGAAATACATCTCCAAAAAAGGCAACCGGTTGCACAATGTGACATAATGGATTATAGCTTACATTTTGACGCTATGTCAAATGTTTGGCCTTTGTGACGCCACGGCCGCACAGTCATAACAGCAGTCATAACAGCAGCCAAAACAAAAGACCTGCCCGCACACTGAGTGCGAGACAGGTCTGAAAGAAATCGCTGCTATGCGTAGCTGCAGGGAGGCGGCAAGGAGACTGCAAATATGCAGCCGGTCAGACGATCTTTTCCTGCTCCGCAAGGGCGACAGCCGTAGGCTGAATGCCTTCTTTGGCAGTCAGGGCGTCCGCCGAATCTCCCACGTCATAAATGCGGATCAGGGCCGGTACGCGCCGGGAAACAGCCTTGACCACAACATCGGCCCACTCATCCAACAAGAGCACCAGGATGATGAAGGAATCCAGCGGCATGTCCGCCTTGAGCGCTTCGATGTAGTTGGGCGGAATCCGGATCTCGGCCCCCATCAAGCCAAGGCCACTCCCTTCAGCGTCCAAATCGCTGGCGCCCACGACACCGATTTCCCCCTCGAGATCGCGCACCAAGACGGCCGTATGCTCAATCGCAAACTCCCCCTTGGCAACGCCTTCAATCAGTATGTTCATGGCCGTACGCACGTGACGATAGGTCGGCACATCGATGGCGACCAGGTCATAGAGCGAACTCAGGGGCAGCGCCGGTTGCGTCACGCCGATGACCGGCGTTGTGCCGCTCCCATCCCCACCGATCCAGCGCTCAACCCGATCGACGAAAAATTCGTTGCGCCGCGCGGGCCAGGCGTAGACGACGCAGGTCTTGGCCAGACGATCGTGGAGCGTGCGGCGGCGCTCATCCACCAGCGACATGAAGAAACCGAGACCCAGGGGAATGGCGGAGATGAAGTAACCAACCCAGCGCCAGAGGCTGCCAATAAAGGTCATACGCTGACCGTCCATGCGCACGACCCGCAAGCCCATGACATACTTGCCGATGGTTTGGCCGTTGAGCGAGACCAGGATCGAGAAATAGAGGGGCGCGGTCACAATCGTGACGATCAGCCAGGTTAGGCTGAGCAGGCGACAGAAGAGTACGCCCAAGAAGCGGTAATTCTCAGGATTGGCCAGACATGCCTGCACATCCAGGTCGAGAAAATAGGTGACCGGCAGGGAAATCACCCAGTTGATCACAATGACGGCAACGCTCACGATCACCATGTCGATGATGAGGGCAGCTGCCCGGGTGACAAAGCCGGCGTATTGACCCAACAGGGCCCGATTACTCGTTGCCATTGGTATATTCCCGAATATAGTCGGAGGGCAAGCGGCCATACTCGGCCCGCCTGCGCACTGCCTCAGGCGGGGCCGGCAGTTCATCCTGCGGCTTGAGACGCAACACATTACGGACAATGAGATCGAGGACGGAATCGGCCGTCACGGTGCGTTCCCGCACTTCATCCCGCACCTCGGCGGCCAGTCCAATGCTCTGACCTTGAATCAGGGTTTGCACGGCAGCCGGATACATGTTGAGGTAGTCGATATAGGCGTCGCCCTGGCTACGGATGAGCTCTTCAAGCTCTTCGGGATGCTCGTTGAGGTAAGCCAGATAAGAGTGAGCCTGGGCGCGGATCAGGTTCTGCAGGTCGCCGTTTTCGGCCAGCGCCAAGAGCGCCTTTTCCACCTGAACACGCACCAATGCTTCGACGCCGGGATGCGTAAGCAGAAGGGGCAGAATCTTGTCGATCTGGGCAAGAATCAGGGTATCGACCGCCGGATTGTCGGTGAGATAGACCAGCACGGCATCGACGACGGCGGCGATGGGCGCGGCCACGACGCCGGCGCCTTCGACCAAGCCTTCGCGTCCCCGCTCCGCCAGGCTGTCGACCGAATCCGAAACCTGATTGGCCACGGCTTCGACGGGCGCCATGACCAGGTCGGTTACGCCGATTGCATCCAGTGGCGCCCGCACCGGCTTCGTCACCGCACCGGCGACGTGGACCGCGCCCTTGGTGACATCAGCGGCTGCGTTGAAGCCGGCCTCAACGACATCGCCGACCATAAACGCCGTTCCCAGGGCAGCACCCGTCATCTTCCGCATAAAGGAACGTTCCTTGTCTTCCGATTCGGCCACGGTATACGCCTCCTTGAAAGTACAGCAAAATACCTGGTCCCCATTCTACCCAATCAACCGGAACAATGTAAACATCTATGTAAGGTTAAAGGTTAAAATTAGGGGCTGCAGGCGCAAACGGACGGCTTTTCCGGCCCCACGCTCGGCAGAAGTGACCGGCTCGTCGCAGTCTAGGCCTTGCGAAGGTGACGTCTCGCCTTCGCAAGGCTCAGACTACGCAGATGCAGATCGGCGCGCTTACGGAGCCACGCCGCTCAGACTCGACGCACGTCGTGGGAGCCGCTCTCGCGCACA
>CAYZLP010000371.1:0-5466 GCA_964478635.1 uncultured Caldilineaceae bacterium | reverse complement strand
TTCTTCGATCGCTACGGCTTCCGGCCCTTCGACGAATACGACCGACAGCTCAGCAACGGTGGGGAAACCATCACGCTGAGTGATGCCTACGGCCGCACGTTGGCGGAGATCGCCTATGAGGATGAAGACGCGTGGCCGGCGGCAGCCGACGGCGAAGGACCTTCCCTCGTCATCAATCGCTTGGATGGCGATCCGTCCGAGGCGGCCAACTGGCGCGCCAGCCGCTATCCCGGCGGTTCGCCCGGTGCAGCCGATCCCCTGCCCATCGTCATCAACGAAATCCAGCTACGCACCGCCCAGTCCGACACGGCGACGTTCGAGCTTTACAATCCGACCGAACTACCGGCCGACATCAGTCACTGGCGGCTCAACGACGATCGCAGCGCCACCCCGGAACTGCTCTTCCCGGCCGGGACAGTTATCCCGCCGCAGAGCTATCGCGTCTTCTCAAAGGCCTACTTCGGCAATCAAGATACCGGGCTCCTGCGCTTTCCCCGAACGGGCGGCATGTTGGAACTGCGTTCGGCCGGCGTCGAGCGGTATGAGACCGGTTACGTAGCCAACGTGCGCTTCCAGGGCTTTGACACCGGACTGGCCTATGGCCGCCACGTAACGAGTGAAGGTCGGGCCTTTTTCGTCCCGCAGGCTGAACCGACTCTAGGACGGGCAAACAGAGGGCCTCGCACCGGAGAATTGGTCATCGGCGAAATTATGTACCACCCGACCACGGGCGAAGAATTTGTGGCGATCCACAATGTAAGCGCCGCGCCCGTGACCCTCTACGACAGGGACTTTCCCGACCATACATGGCGTCTGGACGGCGCGCTCTTTGCATTCCCTTCCGGCATCCAGGTGCCGGCCGGCGGAACGGTGCTCATCGTCTCCGGCGATCCGGCCCAGGTCTGCGTCGACCATGCGCTGAACCCGGATACCATCGTCATCGGTCCCCTGGGGCGCGACCTGCTTGATGAGGGGGATGAATTGGCCCTTATGCGCCCCCTGGCGCCGGAAGCGGACGGCCTCGTGCCCTATTTGCCCGAAGATTTGGTCGTCTATGATGACGCCGTGCCCTGGCCGACCGATGCCGCGGGATTGGGCGCATACCTGGAGCGCACGGCGCCCGATGCCTTCGGCAGCGAACCCAATCATTGGCGAGCGCGCTATGGAACGGAAGGCCTCTTGGCAGCGGCCGACGGCGGACCGGCCGTGCGCCTTTGCAGCTTCGTGGCCGCCTACCAAGAGCAGGAAGAGGCCGTTGCCATCGATTGGGTCAGCAGCACTGAGGAGAACGTCGCCCGCTTCAATCTCTGGCGTAGCCGCGATCCATCCGGGAACAGGACGCTGCTGACGCCTCAGGGGATTCCGGCCACGGGCGGCGAAGCGCGCACGCGCTATCACTTTGTGGATCGGGGAACCGGCGCGAATGATGCCGGACAGTCACGCTACTATCTGGAAGCGGTCGGCGTCAACGGCGAAGCGGTCAATTTGGGCTACACCGAGCCCAGCATCATCTTCCGCACGCTCTATCTGCCCATTGTGGGGCGCTAGGAAGCCGGGGGCAACGGCGGCCGGTAACTATTGCCGGAGCGCCTGCTGCTCGACCTTGCGCCAATAGCGCGAAAAGCGGCGCAGATCCAGCGCGTGCTGCGGCTCCACAAAGGGCGCTTCTTCCAGCACGAACAAGGGATGCCTGACCGCGATTTGCCGGGAAATCGTGCGGAAGCGGGGGCTGGGGCTCCCGTTGGTTACGACGGAATCCGCGCCATGATCTCCTGCGCATTGCAGGACCTCGCGCGCGACATCGCCCCGCCGGATCTCCACCGGCAGTTCCAATAGACACTCGTACAAGAAGACGATTCGCTTCAAGCTGATGCCCCGGCGCGCCAGCAACTCGTCATCCCATACCCAAACGGCTGGAGCAGCGAAATGTTGTTTCAGGGCCGGGCTGTTGGGGCTCAGATTGTCGCCGTGAATCCAGACCAGGGGACGTTGCGCCGAAGCGCTACCATGGTCTGCCGCCGGCGGCGTAACGGCTGCCAGCAGACTTGCCTTGCGTTCGCCGCTCATTCGGGGATCCCCCACGCCGTGGGGGAAGAGCCGTTGGGACAGGGCTTCATAGCTGCCTTCGAAGTCACACGCTCCGCGCAGGGGGCACCCGGCGCAATAGACGCCGTCCGTGTATTTCTCCAGATTCTCCCGATTGAAGATGTAGGGCTTGTGGCTAAAGGTACTGGCCACCCATTGCCAGGAGAGATTGTTGCTGGCCGGATCGCCATCGAGCAGATGGTGGAGGAACCAGCGCGCGCCCGCCTGCCAACCGACCCGCCGGAAATGAACGACATAGGCTGCCAGCCACATGCGCACGTGATTGTGGAGGTAGCCCGTTTCCCGCAGCTCGCGGCTGAACGCATCCACGCAGGCCAAGCCGGTGTTGCCCTGGACGACATCGGCCGGCATCTCCGCCGCGTAGTCCGCGGCTGCAAACCCGGTTTTGTAGGGCTCTAAATCGGTCCAAATACCCCTGCCCAACACTGCGTAAACGCGCTGGAAATAATCACGCCAGCCCAGTTCGTTGATCAGCTTGCTCGCCTCTTGCGGGGAATGGACTTTGGCCAGGGCAGCGTTGCGCACTTCGTCCAGTCCCAGGACGCCGTGACGAATGTAGGGCGACAGCCGCGTCACGGCGCCATCCAGCGCATTACGCGTGCGTCTGTAGGCAAGCGGATCGATGCGGGCCAGAGCTGCTTCCGCGGCGCGTCGGCCGCCGCGCGTCACGCTCACGTGGGGGTCGACCGCCGCGGCCTGGGGAAATTCCCGGCGCAAATAGTCGATCAGGTCGGCACGATCCTCAAACTCGCGGCGCATTGGGGGCTCTTCGCTTTCGTCGTCGGCAGCGCTCGCTGCAGTATGTCACATCATCCCAGACCGCGGCCCACTTCTTGCGCCAGGCAAAGGGCCGGCCGCAAACGGGGCAAGTCTTGGTCGGAAGGTCGGATTTCGGCCTCTGTTTTGCCATGGATATTTCTGCTTATTCCCCATACACCGCAAGTTCAGACAAGAATTGTCCGGCCTGTCGCCGGACCTTTGCCCGCTCCGCTTCATCCAGATGGCGGAGCCCGAGGACCGCTTTCCCGGAACGAGGATTGGCCCGCAGTGCGTCTTCATGCTCAATGAGAAAGTTCCAGTAGAGGTAGTTGAACGGGCAGGCGTCTTCCCCGGTGCGCGCCTTGGGGTCGTAGCGACAGCCGCGGCAATAATCGCCCATCTTGTTGATGTAGTTGGCCGAGGCAATATAGGGCTTGGTGGCCGTGATGCCGCCGTCCGCGTTGAGCCCCATGCCGATAACGTTGGGTGTCACTACCCACTCGTAGGCGTCGATATAGAACGTGAGAAACCAGTCGTTGACCGCCCCGGGATCAATCCCGGCCAGCATGCAGAAATTGCAGACCAGCATCAGGCGTTCGATGTGATGAGTATACCCGATCTCGCGCACCCGCTCGGCCACGTGGCGCAGGCAGTTCATATCCGTGGCGCCGTCCCAGAAGAGTTGGGGCATGGGGCGGCGGTGATCCCAGGCGTTGGCCTCAAGCATGGCCGGCATCTGCCGCCAGTATTGCCAGTAGATATACTCCCGCCAGCCCACGATCTGGCGCACGAAGCCTTCGACGGAATTGATGGGGACGCCGCCCGCGGCATAGGCATCAATGGCCTGCCGGACTGTCTCCAGCGGGTCGAGTAGGCCGATGTTCAGGTAGGGGGAAAGGACCGAGTGGAAGAGAATCGCCTCTTCGGCGCTCATCGCGTCTTCGTAGGGACCGAAGTCGGTCAGGCGATGGTCGAGAAAATCGGCCAGCGCAGCCTGGGCCTGGGCCCGGGTGACGGCCAAGGCAAAGCCATCTGCTGCGCCCACGGCCTTCGGCAGCTGCGTTACGTCCGCCATGACCTGCTGCGTGATCTCATCGGGCAGAAAGGCAACGGGCGCCGGCGGCGTCAGCCCCCCTTTGGGCAGGGGCTTGCGATTCTCCTTGTCGAAATTCCAGGCGCCTCCCTCGGGCTCGCCATCCGGCGTCATGAGCAAATCGTAGTGACGGCGCATCTCCCGGTAGAAATTCTCCATGACGATGCGCTTGTCCGGCTCGGCATTGGGGTATGGGTTGTAGCGACCGACCAGGAATTGGGTATTGTCCAGGATTTGGACGGGCCGATTCAGAAATGCCGCGAGTCGCTCGGTCTGAAACCGACGCCCCCGGTACTCTGCCGCGGCCATGGTGATGACCTGGCGCGGCTGTTCGTCTCCTATATGGGCGGCCAGCCCGGCAGCCGTGGAGTCGGCCCGACGATAGTCGACCCGATAGCCCCGGCTGCGCAATTCTTCTGCGTAGTGGCGCATGGCGCTGAGCAGCAACACCAGCTTCTTGCGCTGATAGGGCAAGCGCTGCAGGCGTGCGCGACTTTCGACGAGGACGACGCAGATTTCCTCTTTCGTCGCTTCGGCTTCCGCCGCGACCAGGGCCGGATGCTCATCCAGCAACTGATCGCCAAGTATCCAGACGGTGATCTCGGTCTTTGGGTTCGCCATACATGCAATGTAGTACGGAGTGCGTACGCCGACCGTTGCGTTCGTTCCAGTTGCACGGCGCTCCATGCTACAATGGACCCGCGCCGGTCCTATTCACCGAATTGTCACATTATTTGAACTTCGTACATTCCTCCAGCGCAAAAACCGGCGGGAATGTACGAAGTTCAAGTGACGTCTCTATAAGACGAACTGTGAGCGAATCTTGCTGCTTGCCCTAGACACTGCCACTGCCACCGCCTCCCTGGCCCTATACGATTTGGAGAACGAGCGCCTCCTGGCGGAGTGGACCTGGGAAGCGCGGCGCCGCCAAACCCAGGACCTCTTCGGCGCAGCCCGGACCTTGCTGGGCCAGCTGGACTGCACGCCGAACGATCTGACGGCGCTGGCCGTGACGACGGGTCCGGGCAGTTTTACCGGCGTGCGCATCGGCATCAGTGCAGTCAAGGGCATGGCCCTTGGGCTGCCCCGGACGCCTCGCGTCGTCGGTATTCCTACCCTACGCATAACGGCCGCGCCCTGGCTGGCAGCCGCCGGGGCCGGACACGAGCCGACCGTCGTCTGCGCGTGCATTCAAGCCGGCCGGGGGCGCTACAACTGGGTAGTCTTTGAACCCAACGCCGCACCCCTCCGCCCGGCCGGCGCCGATCACGAGGCCGGCACGGCCGCACACTTTGCCGCTGCGTTGGGTCAATGGTATGGGCGCACTATCTGGTTGGTCGGGGAAGTAGACGCAGGGTTGGAGGCGCATGTGTCCGGGCTTGCCCACGTCACCGTGATGGACCGGGTCAGCGGCTGGCGTCGGGCCGGCCACCTGGCGGCGTTGGCGGCTGTTGCCCTCGCGGCAGACGCAACCGACTCACCGGCCGATTTGCAGCCCCTCTACCTGC
>CAYZLP010000370.1:0-5475 GCA_964478635.1 uncultured Caldilineaceae bacterium | reverse complement strand
ACCCGGGGCGAGGACGTCATCTCCCGCATCATCTATGCCGGCAAGAACAACGGTCTGGCTGAACTCCAGAAGCTGGTCGTGGAGACCTTCAACCGGCTCTTGGACCAGGCCACGATGCGGGTTCGGGCCGCGCCGTCCGACATCTACAAGGCGACCGTGGCCGGCAACAGTACCATGATTCACCTCTTCCTGGGCCTGCCGCCCCAGTCGATTCGTCTGTCGCCCTTCATCCCGGCCGTCAACCAGCCGCCGCCGGTCCGGGCCGGTGAGTTGGGTCTGGCTATTCATCCCGGCGCTACGGTCGATTGCCTGCCCGGCGTGGCCAGCTATGTCGGCTCCGACATCAGCGCTGGCGTCGTCAGCTCGACCATGGACACGACCGACGATCTGACCCTCTTCCTCGACGTGGGCACCAATGGCGAGACCGCGTTGGGCACGGCGGACTGGCTGCTTTCGTGCGCCTGTTCGGCCGGGCCGGCCTTTGAGGGCGCAGGCGTGGATCATGGCATGCGCGCCACGGCCGGCGCCATCGAAGAAGTCTGGATCAACAGCGATACATATGAACCGACCTCTCGCGTCATCGGCAACGAAGCGCCTATCGGCATTTGCGGATCGGGGCTGATTGCCTTGCTGGCGGAGCTTTTCATCACCGGCGTCATCGACCGCTCCGGCAATCTGAACCGCAACCTGGGCAGCCCCCGCGTCCGGGACGGTGACCATGGCGCGGAGTATGTGGTGGCCTGGGCGGAGGAGACGGCCCATGGCCGCGACATCGTGCTGACCAAGGTGGATATTGACAACCTGCTGCGGGCCAAGGCCGCAATCTATGCGGGCTACACCGTGCTCTGCCAGAGCGTGGGCGTCGATCTCGCCGACGTGACCCAGGTGCTCATCGGCGGCGCGTTCGGCCAGTACATCAACATCGAAAAAGCCGTCCAAATCGGCCTGCTGCCCGATCTGCCCTGGGATCGCTTCAAATTTCTGGGAAATACGTCGGTGAAAGGGGCCCATATGGCGCTTCTCAGCCGCAGCGCTCGCAGCCGAATCGCTGCTGCTGCGGCCAAGCTGACCTATCTCGAGCTCTCTGCCGACAATGCGTTCTACGACTGCTTCACTTCGGCTCTCTTCCTGCCCCACACTGAAATCGAGCGCTTTCCGTCCGTTCAGGCGCTGCTCGAAAACGGCCGTGCTGCAGCGTCACCCTACCTCGAGGAGATACCGGCATGAGCGGCGTAAATATCTTTGACCGCAATCCCCGTTTTCCCAAGCCGGCTGCGCGTGAGGCCTGGCAGGAAAGCTTTCAGCCGGTGCTGGACGAGTTGCGGGCTGCCCTGCAGGCGCGTCCGCCCCAGCGCGTCGCCGAACTAGCCGGTGCACAGTGGGATGTGGCGGCAGCCGAGCTTCGCCTTTGCTGGCTGGACCGCTGCTACCGGATTGCGTGGCCTGAAATCGTAGTTTTTCCGGTCGAGTGCGAGGAGCCCGCGCTGCCTAATGTCCAGGGCCTGTTGCTCTACTACCTGGATCGCGCCGACGGTACGCTCCGGGCAGAGCGGTGGATCAGCTTCCGGGAACTGCCCGACGGCTGGCTCTACCACCAGGCCTTTCAAGGTTATACCGGCGATCGCCTGGTGCAGGCGTTGGAGAACGATTTGGCCGATTTTGTGCGACGCTGCAAGGCTTTGGGCGGTACGTCCATGGAGCTGGGCGACCGAGGCTATGCCTTTCAGGTGTTGCCGGCCGTCTGGCTGGCGGTGGTCTATTGGCAGGGCGACGAGGAATTCCCGGCCCAGGCCCATGTTCTATTCGACGCTGCAGCCGGTCATTATCTATCGATCGACGGTCTGGCCATGCTGGGCAGTCATCTGGTGAGCCATTTGCTGGCCGTGGAATCACGCAGCATTTGATCCGCCTCACTCTGCATCATCCGCAAGATCCGCGGTCCACCATCGCCGATCAAAGCGTTTTCCAAGCATTAGTACGTAAGGAGCACTTCCGATGACCACGACAATCGCCCTGGCGGGCAAAGGCGGAACCGGCAAGACCACCGTCGCCGCGCTCTTAATCCGCCATCTCATCGAGAACTCTGCGCCCAGCATTCTGGCCATTGACGCCGATCCCAGCGCCAATCTGAACCTGGCCCTGGGCATGCCCCTGGATCAGACCATTGGCGATATCCGGGAAGAGATGCTGGCCCAGGTCAATCCCACTAACGGCGCCATCCGCACCAATCCGGGCATGACCAAGTTCGACTATCTCGACTACCAGATCGAGTATGCCATGGTGGAAGGGGATGATCTGGATCTCCTGGCCATGGGACGGCCCGAAGGGCCGGGCTGCTACTGCGCGGTCAATCACATCTTGCGGGATATCATCGACCGGCGGGGGCAGAACTACGACTATGTGATCATCGACAACGAAGCCGGTATGGAGCACCTGAGCCGGCGCACGACCCGGGACGTGGATGCACTCTACGTGGTCACCGATCCGACCGTGCGCGGCGTGGTCGCGGCCGGCCGCATCGCCGGTCTGCGCGATGAACTCGACATCAACATCAAGCAGGTCTATCTGATCGTCAACCGGGTCCAGGGCGGGCTTACGCCGGCCCTGGCCGCTGCCGTGGACGAGATCGGTGTGCCTCTGGGCGCGATTATCCCCAGCGATCCGCTGGTGATGGAGCTGGATGCGACCGGCCGGCCCCTGGTCGAGCTGCCGCCCGAATCGGTCATGCGCGCTGCCGTCAGCGACCTGGCCCGGCGCACGCTGGTCAAAGCCGGCGCCGCGGTTTGAACATCTTGCCCGCAATCATCTTGTCGTAACGTTCGTAGACTTCTACCGTTGCAGGTCGCCACGAAGGGGGCAGAGACACATGTACACGATCGGCGAAAACATCCACATTATTTCCCCCCGGGTCAAGGAAGCCCTGGCCGTGCGGGATGGCGCTTTCTTTACGGAGTCGGCCCGCAGCCAGGTAGAGGCCGGCGCCCAGGCCCTGGATCTGAATATCGGCCCGCGCAAGAAAGATGGTCCCGAAGTCATGGAGTGGCTCGTCGACCAGGTCTGCGCCGGCGCGCCCAACGCGGTCTTCTCCCTCGATACGACCAACCTGGCCGCGATCGAAGCCGGACTGAAGAAGATTCCCCGGGGCCGGGCCATCATCAACTCCACCTCGGCCGCACCGGAGCGCATGGCGACGGTGCCGCCCCTGGCCGCCCAGTATGGAGCCGGGCTCATCGCCCTGACCATGGGCAGCGGCATGATTCCCGTCAAGGCGGACGAGCGGGTGGAGATTGCACTGGAGCAGCTCATTCCCCGGGCCCTGGAAGTGGGGATGGATATCGAGGATCTCATCATCGATCCCCTGGTGCTGACTGTTTCCGGCTGCCAGGAATATTGCCCCGAGTGCATTGAAGCGGTACGCACGCTCAAATTCGCCTGGGATCCGCCCCCCAAGGTGAGCGTGGGTCTCTCCAACGTTTCCAACGCCGTGCCGCGGGAGATGCGGCCGCTGCTCAACCGGGTCTACATGGTCATGCTCATGGCTGCGGGTGTAGACATGGTCATCGCCGATCCCTTTGACGTCGAGCTGCAAGAAGCCATCCGGATCGTGGAGGAGCGGGATGCCTCGACGCCGGTGGGCGCGCTGTATCTCACCCTGTTTGACCGTACGGCGGAAATGGACGAGCTGACCCGGGACGACGTCGATCTGGACGATCCCGAGCAGGCAGCCATCTTCAAGACGGTGCAGGTTCTGCTCAACGAAGTGATCTATACGGATTCGTATCTAAGGTTCTGAGAGAGACTATCGATTTTTCAGGAGGTGCGCCATGCCGGTCTTTTCACCTCGTCGCTATCAACCGCCCTACTATCCGCTCCGCCGCGACCGGCTGCCGGTGCGCACCTTCACCGCGTTCGAACGGGCGGTCAAGGGTGCACTCTTCGGCTGTCGCATGTGCGGCAACTGCATCCTTCAGGAGACCGCGTTCGTCTGTCCCATGACCTGTCCCATGGGTCTGCGCAACGGCCTCTGCGGCGGCGCGACGCCCGAGCGCTGCGCGGTCGATCCCACCCGGCCCTGTACCTGGTACACCATCTACGCCCGGGCCGAGCGCATGGGGCGGCTCGACAAGCTGCTGGAGATCAACGCGCCCCTGGACGGCAACCGCGTGGGCCATGAGACGTGGCTCGATATGGCGCGCGCCTGGCGCGAAGATGACGAGAGCCCGCGCCTGATCGATCTTGTGGGCGATCGGGAAAAATTCAGGGAAGCGTGGGAGGCTTTCTTCCACAAGCTGCGCCAGCCCGACTGGTGGGAGGGCGACTCGGCGTACCATCCGCCCGCATATGAGGAGCCCGTCTCCCGGTTGGAGGCGGCCCTGCGCACCCAGCCCTTCGTGACCACGGCCGAAATCGCCCCGCCCCTGGGCGCGTCGGCCAAGCTCATCGAGAAAAAGGCTGCCCTGCTGCGCGACTACGTCACCGCGGCCAACTTCACCGACAACGCCTCGGCCTCGGCGCGCATGAGCAGCATTGCCTGCAGCCGGCTCTGCCTGGAGCTAGGCTTGGAGCCGGTCATGCAGCTGCAGGCCCGGGATCGCAGCCGGGTGGCCATCGAGTCGGAGGCCATGGGCGCGGCCGGGTTGGGCATTCCCAACATCCTCTGCCTGAGCGGCGACCATCAATGCTGCGGGCCGTCGCCCATCTGCAAGCCCGATCAGGCCGACATGGACGCGGTCCAGGTGCTCTGGATGCTGCGCCGCCTGCGCGACGAGGGCAAGTACCTGGATGGACGCACGACCAAGCAGCGTCCCGCCTTCTTCCTGGGCGCGGCGGCCTCACCCTTCGGCGCGCCGCCCCAATATGAGGCCATTCGCGCCGAGAAGAAGGTCAACGCCGGGGCCCAGTTCATCCAGACCCAGCCCATCTTCGACCATGATCGCTTCTGCGACTGGCTGGAGGCCCTGGACCGGCGCGACCTCCTCAACAAGGTGGCGATTCTGCCCGGGCTGGTGCCGCTGAAGAGTCGCAACGCTGCGCACTTCATGGCCGACCAGGTGCCGGGCGTGGTCGTGCCGCAAGCAGTGCTGGCGCGCATGGATGCCTGTGGCGATGACAAGGAAGCCCAACAGGAAACCGGCGTTGCCATCGCCCTGGAGCTGATCGAGAAGCTCAAAGCCACGCCGGGCATCCGGGGCATGCACGTGATGGCCGTTCACTGGGAGGAGATCGTGCCGCGCCTGGTCGAGGAAGCCGACGTGCCCCGCCCCGCACCCGGGACCGCCGAACCCCAGTTCGGCACAGTGATATCTTGAAGCAGTGACATCTTGAAGCTGTAATGCGTCGGACTCCATGACGACCGATAGGATGGGAGTACCCCATGCCCAAAATTGCCATAACCGGAAAAGGCGGCGTCGGCAAAACGACCCTGGCCGCCCTGCTCGCCCAAGTCTACGCCGAGGATGGACGGACCGTGCTGGC
>CAYZLP010000369.1:0-5475 GCA_964478635.1 uncultured Caldilineaceae bacterium | reverse complement strand
CTGGTCCAGGCCGGCATCGTCGCACTGGTGGCGGCGCCGCTGCTCTGGCTGGGCGCGAGCACGGCGCAAGCCCGGGGTACGCCCCACCAAGTTCCCGCCCGCCTCAGCCGTGGTGACGCCCGCTCGATTCTCGGTAACCCGATCTTTTGGCTTCTGGCCCTCTGCTTCGCCATGATCGCGCTAGGCCACAGCCTCATCCTGACCCATCTCCTGCCGATCCTCGACGAGCGAGGCATCCCTGAGGGCGCAGCCGTTGCGGCAGCTGCGCTCATCGGCCCCATGCAGGTGGCGGGGCGCTTCGGCATGCTGCAGGCGGAGCAACGGGTCTCGTCTCTGGGATTGTTCATCGCCTGTTTCTGCGCGATGGGGTTTGCCATCGTCTCCCTCCTGGCCTCCGGCCTCTGGCCCTGGCTTACGCTCAGCTTCGTCGTCTTCCAGGGAGCCGGCTACGGCGTCACCAGCATTCTGCGGCCCGTCTTCACGGCCGACCTGCTGGGCTATGAGAATTTTGGCCTGATTGCCGGATTGCTGGCTCTGCCTTTCCAGGGCGCGGCGGCCGTCGCACCGACAGTCGCCGCGCTCATCTGGGGTGTGGGAGGCTACAACCTGGTGATCCTGGGCGCCTTGGTGACCGTGGGTATCGGTCTGAGCGCCTTGCTTGCCGCTGCGGCCAGGGGTCGGCACGGGGGAGGGCACAATTTCTTATCCATTCGCTTTGTGCAGCGCCCAATCTGACACTACAATGATCCAAGATCAGCCTATTGTGATGAAAACACTCATACCTACAATGCCCTTTACACTGCCGGCTGGTTAGGCAAGCGCACAAACCAACCGATGGGATATCGTCATATGACTATTTACGAATTTCGCGACGATGGCATCGTCCGGCTTTCAGCAACAACATTTGCCGACCAGGGCATCACCGAAAGAGGTGACTTGCAGCGTCATTTACTGAAAAACATCGAAATCGTCTCGCCGGACACTCTCGTCATTTCCGAAGAATTCTCGGACTGGAGTGACAGCAACCGGCGTATCGACATTCTTGGACTGGACCGCCAAGGTGCGCTGGTCGTGATTGAATTGAAGCGCACGGAAAGCGGCGGCCACATGGAGCTTCAGGCCATCCGCTATGCAGCCATGATCTCCGTCATGAACTACGAGCAGATCGTCGATACCTATCAGAACTATCTACGGCGTATCGGTCAGGGGGATATTGACGCTGGGCGGCAGATAGAAGCGTTTCTCGAAGCGCCTATTGAGACCGTTGGTGAGGATGTGCGCATCGTTTTGGCCTCAGCAGAATTTTCTACGGAGGTTACATCAACCGTTCTCTGGCTTAATGAGCAGGGACTCGATATCCGTTGCTGGCGGTTGCGCCCGTACACGCTTGAAGGACGCGTGCTCATTGATGCCCAACAGCTAATCCCATTGCCTGAGGCCGAAGCATTCCAAATTCGCGTGAGAGAAAAGAACGAGCAGCAACGGTCTGTCCGTCGTTCAACGCGCGACATTCGTAGATTCGATGCGATTATTGACGGAAATGTCCATTCCAGTCTTCCCAAACGAACACTTGCCCACGTAATTGTAAAGGCAGCTATCGAGAGAGGTTTCCATCCCGATGACATTGCCGGCGTGCTGTTGGGTTCGAGACGGTGGTTTTCGGTGGATGGCGAATATGCCGAGGAAAATGCTTTTGTACAATTGGCCGCTCAAAAATTCCCCAAGTTCGACCAGAGGCGCTACTTTACGGCTGACGATGAGCTTTTCGTTGTCGATGGACAAACCTACGCTCTTTCGAACCAGTGGGGCACGAATACGATTCCGAGTGTGGAAGGCGTTCTCGATCTGATCGATGACGAGGCTATTACATATCGGGAAGCGAGCAACTAAACGAAGGTTTATCGAACAAGGTGAGCCTATTATGAACCGAATCTCACTCAACGGAGCGTGGCAGGTCGAACAGATCGACGGCGGCGTGACCGCCCCAGCGACCGTGCCCGGCTGCGTCCATACGGATTTACTCAGTGCCGGCTTGCTGGCCGATCCCTTCTACCGGGACAACGAACACGCGGCCCAGTGGGTAGGCGAGGCCGGCTGGCGCTACCGGCGGACCTTTGACGTGCCGGCCGAATTCCTGGAGGCGCGCCGGGTGTTGTTGCGCTGCGCCGGGCTCGATACGCTGGCCGCCATCACCCTCAACGGGCAGCCCATCGGCGAAACCGACAACATGTTCCGCAGCTGGGAATTTGACGCAAAAGCGCTGCTGCGGCCGGGTGAGAACGCGATCGAGATCTGCTTCGGGTCGGCGCTCCAATACGGCCAGGCGCGGCTGGCCGAACGCTATATCCACTCCTGGAGCACCGAGGACCACAAGCTGCCCGGCGGCAACTGGGTGCGCAAGGAGCAGTGCAATTTCGGCTGGGACTGGGGCCCCCAACTGGTAACCTGCGGCATCTGGCGCGACATCGAGCTGCTGGCCTTCGATCAGGCGCGGCTGGATGATGTGTACCTCCACCAGACACATCATGAGGGGAGCGTCACCGTGACTTGTCACGTGGCGGCCGAGCTGGCCAAACCGGTCCAGCTTCACGCGCACATGACGGTCAGTCAGGGCGACGCGCCGGTCGGAGAGGCAACCGTGTCGCTGGATCAGGGACGGGGCGCCCTCGAACTCGCTATCCCCGATCCCCAGCTCTGGTGGCCGCGCGGGCTGGGCGAACAGCCCCGCTACACCGTGACCGTGACGCTGCTCGACGCCGGCGGCGCGCCCGTGGACAGCTGGACGCGCCGCATTGGACTGCGGACGTTGCGTCTCATCCGCCGGCCGGATGCCTGGGGCGAGAGCTTCCATTTCGAGGCCAACGGCGTCCCCTTCTTTGCCAAGGGCGCAAACTGGATTCCGGCCGACGTCTTTCAGAGCCGGGTGGACGCAGACCGCTATCGCACGCTGCTGGAGGCGGCCGCAGCCGCGCATATGAACATGCTGCGTGTCTGGGGCGGCGGGATTTATGAAGAGGACCGGTTCTACGATCTGTGCGACGAACTGGGCATCTGCGTCTGGCAGGATTTCATGTTCGCGTGTGCGACCTACCCCACCTTCGACGAAGATTTCATGGCGACCGTGCGCGTCGAGGCCGTGCAGAACATCCGCCGCCTGCGCCATCACGCCTGTTTGGCCCTCTGGTGCGGCAACAACGAGCTGGAGCAGGGCCTGGTCGGCGATGAATGGACGGATACCACCATGAGTTGGGCGGATTACAGCAAACTGTTCGATCAGGAATTAGCCCGGCTCGCCGCCAAATTGGCTCCCCAGACCGACTACTGGCCCGGCAGTCCTCACAGCCCCCTGGGCAACCGCCTGGAGTGGAACAACCCGCACTGGGGCGATGCCCATATCTGGGACGTCTGGCACGGCCTCCAGCCCTTCGAGTTCTATCGTACCTGCCATCACCGCTTCAACAGCGAATTCGGCTTTCAATCCTTCCCGGAGCCGCGCACGGTGGCCGAATTCACGGTGCCCGAGGATCGCAACATCACCAGCTATGTCATGGAGCATCACCAGCGCAGTCCCAGCGGCAACAGCATTATCATGCACTATCTGCTCTCCTGGTTCCGCCTGCCCGCTTCCTTCGACAACACGCTCTGGTTGAGCCAGATTCTCCAGGCCATGTCCATGAAATATGCCGTGGAGCACTGGCGGCGTTCCCGCCCCCGGGGCATGGGGACGCTTTATTGGCAGCTCAACGACAGCTGGCCCGTTGCGAGTTGGTCGTCGCTGGATTATTACGGCCGCTGGAAGGCCCTCCACTTTCTGGCGCGCCATTTCTTTGCGCCCGTGCTGCTCTCGGCCGTAGAAGATGGCACGACCGGCGCCGCGACCCTTCACCTCAGCAATGACGGGCCGAGGCCGGTGGCCGGCAGCGTGACCTGGCGCCTCACAACCGTCGACGGTCGGCTGCTGGAGCAGGGCGACTTCCAGGCAGAAGCCCCGGCCCTGACCAGCGTGGCGCTCACCACGCTCGATCTGGGGACCGCGCTGGAAGAGGTGGGGTTCCGCAATGCACTCCTCTGGCTGGACTTCACGGTAGACGGCCGGACCGTCGGCGAAAATCTGGCGCTCTTTGCCCGGCCCAAGCACCTCGAACTGCAGCCGCCGGGCCTGGAGGCGGCCGTCACGGCCCTTGGCGGGGACGAATATGAGATCACCGTGAGCGCGGCCGCGCCGGCGCTGTGGGCCTGGCTCACGCTGGGCGAACATGACGCCGTCTTTGCTGACAACTTCTTTCACGTTCGGCCCGACCAGCCGCGCACCGTGCGGCTCAAGACCGCGGCCGGCCTTGCGGAAGTTGAAGCAGCGCTGCGCGTCCAATCGCTCTTCGACACCTATCAGGAATGAAGAGAATGCGGCGACGATTCCCGCTTGCTCTGCTTGGTCTGGCGCCGCTCTTGCTGGCGCTTTTTCTGGGCGCGTGCGACGGGCTGCCGCCCCAAATTGGGGAACGGCTGCCCGGCCTGGGCCGGCCCCAGGCAGAAGGACCAACCACGGCCCTGACACTCTGGGCCTGGCCGGAAAACGCGGCGGCAGACGGCTGGCTACAGAGTCAGGTTGACACCTTTGTAGAGGCCAATCCGGCGGTCACGGTCACCGTTGCGCTGCGCACCGACTATCCGAATGCGCTGGATGACCTGCTGGCCGGCGATCTGCCCGTTGAGGAAACGCCCGATCTGCTGCTGCTCGACCTGTACCGGCTGCCGGAGTTGGTCGATGCCGGTTTGGCAAAGCCTCTGCCCGCGGAGCAGCTTTTCGCCGACGATCTCCAGCCCCTTCTGCGCAGCGGCGCGAGCGTGGACGGACAGCTCTACTGCCTGCCCTTCGAGTTTAATACGCTGGCTCTGCTCTACAACCGGGATCTCTTCGACGCGGCCGGCATCGCCTACCCGGCGCCGGAGTGGCGCTGGGGCGATTTGGCACAGGCCGCGACCGCCATCTCCGACCTGCCGACCGATCGCTTTACTGCTTACGGGCTCGTGCTCCCCGCGGACGTCACGCGCTGGCTGCCTTTTCTCTATCAGGCGGGCGGCACGCTCCTGGACGCGACCGGCGCGCCTGCCCTGGATCCCATAGTGGCCACCCAGGCCATCTCAACCTACGTGGAACTGGTGACCGAGGGGCCGGCCGTCGAACCGGTCTACCTGGAGACGGGCTGGGGTGGTGAGGCCCTGGGCATCGGTCGGGTGGGCATGGCCATCGAGGGCAATTGGACCATCCCCTATCTGGCGGCAGAGCATCCGAGCATTCCCTGGGGCGTGGCCCCCCTGCCGGCCGGCCCGGCGGGAGCCGCGACCCTGGCTTTCGGTACCTGCTGGGCGGTGACGGCCGAGACAACTGGACGCCAGGAGGCGGCAGCCGCGTTGCTCGGCCAGCTCAGCAGTCCGGGCGCGCTGCTCGACCGCATGAGCGCCACCGCAGCCATA
>CAYZLP010000368.1:0-5481 GCA_964478635.1 uncultured Caldilineaceae bacterium | reverse complement strand
GCACGCACTGGTATATTGAGTTTAGGGACGAGCGGAATTAATGTCGTCGAGAAATGGAGCGATTTGCCAGACGGCGCGGGTTGCGGCGCCGTCTGGCAGATCGGTTTGTCGTTAGAACCCTTCCAGATAGGACAGGTCCGCAATCCCATTGGCCAGCCCGGCCACATGCTGCAACAGCGCCAGCCGGTTCTCGCGGACGGCCGCATCGTCGTCCGTCACCAGTACGTTGTCAAACAGCCCTGAAATGGCCGGCTGCAGCTCGCGCAGGGAGACGACGAGCGTCGGCACGGTGCCGTCCTTGGCGGCGGCCGCTTTTTCATACGCCGCCAGCAATACCTGTTCCTCCGGCAGCGCCAGGTCAGCAGGGCGCAGGGTGTACTGCTCTTCCAGCGAGCGGGTGATGCGCACGCAGCGGGCATAGGCATTGAGCAGTTGCTCCCAGTCGGGCGCAGCAATCGCTTCGGTCAGCGCCTCGGCCGCCAGCCGGGCCTGATACGGGTCGTGGCTCTGTTCGGCCAGAACCGCCTTGATTACCGACGAGCCATAGCCTGCCTCGCGTAGCACGCCTTCCAGACGACCGCCGATGAAGCCGACCACGTCGTTCAACACCTGCTCGTTCCATTCGACCGGCAGCAACGCCCCGGCGGCGTTCAGGCCGTCGCGCAGGTCGAGGCTGATCTCGTTGGTCGTCAGATTCTCAATGATGTGGAGGGCCATGCGGCGCAGGCCGAACGGATCGTTGGAGCCTTTCGGCCCCAGCCCGGCGGCGAAGAGCGCGGCCAGACTGTCCAGCCGGTCGGTCAGGGCCAGCGCCAGGGCCACCGGCCCAGCGCTCACGGCTTCATACTGGGTGGCGATCGCTTCGGCCACTGCTTCCGGCTCGCCGTCGCGCAAGGCGTAATGGCCGCCCATCAACCCTTGCAGCGAGGTCATCTCGACCACCATGTTACTGGCCAGGTCGGCCTTGGCCAGCGATGCCGCCCGGTTGGCCAGCGTCGTCTGTGCTTCGTCCAGTCCGAGCATCGCCGCCACCGACACGCTTAACTTCTCCAGGCGCCGGGTCTTGTCCAGCATCGAGCCAAGCTCCGTCTGGAAGGTCAGGGTGTCGAGTTCCGACACAAAATCGGACAGGCTTTTCTGGCGGTCCTTGCCATAGAAAAATTCGGCGTCGGCGAAGCGGGCGCGAATGACATGCTCGTTGCCGTCGACAACCATATCCAGATGCTCACTGTCGCCATTGCGCACGGCGATGAAGTACGGCAGCAGCTCCCCGTCGCGATAGACCGGGAAGTAGCGCTGGTGCTTGCGCATCACCGCCACAAGAACCATCGGCGGCAGCGCCAGGAAACGCTCCTCGAAACTACCCAGTAGTGGTGTGGGCATTTCGACCAGATTGGTCACCTCAGCTAACAGTCCGGGATCGTCCGGGATGCTGCCCTTCTTGCTTGCGGCGAGCGTAGCCGCTCCCTCTTGAATCATTTCCCGTCGCTCGGCAAGCGGCAGGACGATGCTGTTGGCGGCGATGAGGTCACCGTATTGATCTGCGTCAGGAACATCAATGGCCGGCTCGCCGTACGGCCGCAAGCCGTAAGTTGTGCGACCGCTCTCCACTCCCGCGTAGCTGAACGGCACGACGGCCGTCCCGTGCAGCGCGAGCAGCCAGCGCAATGGCCGGCTGTAGCTGACGTTGCTTGCGTTCCACCGCATACTCTTTTCGTACTTGATCCCGGCTACCAGATCGGGCAGGCGCTCGGCCAGCACGGCCACCGCCGGGCGGCCTTCCTCGCGCACAACGGCCGACACGTACCGGCCGCCGCCCTCCTCTACGATCTCCAGGTCAGCCACGTCGATGCCCCGGCTGCGGGCGAAGCCGGTGGCCGCCTTGGTCGGGTTGCCATCTGCATCGAAGGCGCGGTCGGCCGGTGGACCCTTGACTACCGACTCCTCGTCAGTCTGTCGGGCGGCCAAGCCAGCGACCATCACGGCCAGACGGCGCGGCGTGCCCTCGACGGTAATCCCTTCATGCGACAGGCGCAGTTCGTCCAGCAGTTCCGGCACGGCCACCCGCAGTTGCGCCAGAGCGGAATCAAGATCGGATGCCGGTAGCTCTTCGCTGCCGATTTCCAGTACAAACGGGGCGCTGTCGCCGATCCCGTCAGCTACCGCTTCAGCATCAGCTGCGCTCAAGGCGACGGCCGTGTTCTTGCTGCTCTGGTTGACCCATTGCTCGTTGTCGGCAAAGGGATACTCAAGCTGCTGGCGTTGTTCCACATACGCCTTCGAGACTTTGTTGGCCACGCGGCGCATGCGCCCGAAATACTGCGCCCGCTCGGTGACGCCAATTGCCCCTCGCGTGTCGAGCACATTAAACAGGTGAGAGCATTTCAGGTTGTAATCATGAGCAGGAACCACCAGACCATGTTCCAGGGCGCGCATTGCCTCACGCTCGTAGGTGTCGTAGATCTCTTTCAGCGCGTCCACATCGGCGACGTCAAAGTAGTAACGACAGTGCTCGATCTCGGCCTGCAGGAGCGCGTCGCCGTAGCCGACTCCGGCCCCGTAATCCATCTCCCAGACGCTCTCCACACCCTGCAGCGCCAGTCCGATGCGGTCGAGGCCGTAGGTGATCTCCACCGACACCGGGTCAAGTTCCAGACCGCCCGCCTGCTGGAAGTAGGTGAACTGGGTGATCTCCTGGCCGTCGAGCCAGACTTCCCAGCCCAGCCCCCATGCCCCCAGCGCGGGAGATTGCCAGTTGTCCTCGACGAAGCGAATGTCGTGCTGGCGCGGATCGATGCCAATCGCCTCCAGACTGCCCAGGTAGAGCTGGATCGGGTTGCCCGGGTCGGGTTTCAGGATCACTTGCAGCTGGTAATGTTGCTGCATGCGGTTGGGGTTGTCGCCGAAGCGACCGTCGTCGGGCCGGATGCTTGGCTCGATGTAGGCCACGTTCCACGGCTCCGGGCCAAGGACGCGCAGGACTGTAGCCGGGTTCATTGTTCCTGCACCCACCTGGACGTTGTAGGGCTGCCAGATGAGGCAATCGTGCGCCTGCCAGTAGTCGAGCAGGCGGAGAATCATTTGTTGAAAGCTTAGTTTGTCAGACATAAATAGCGTTTGTTCCCCTCTTCACAGGATCGAACGAGGATTATAGCACGGCTCATCGCAATTGGCGGTGCGGCACGACGTGCTCCCGGTGCCGGCCAATGTCTGTGTATGCCGAAGATGACGTGTTTGCCTATCGATCGAAGTGGAGCGCAAGTGGTCCGCTGAAGGACGCGGTATGACATTTGTCAGTAAGAGAGGTGATCATCTGCAGTTGACAGCCGGGGAGCAATCCCGTTACTGTGAGGTTTAAGCTCGGAAATTAGTTTGCTCAAATCCAGGCCAGCATTTCGAGTCACTATCTACAAGTACAACTGGTTAAGGCTCCGATCATCTGGGGTCTGCCAGCATATACGCGACATCCGGGGGAGCCACGGACCAGGGTACGGTTAAACGCACCCTGAAGGGAGGATGCTAGCTATAGGATATGCGTTTTCTTCGCGGGGGCGCACGCGCCAACGTGCACGTCCGCCTTTGATTTTCGATGTTTACAGTCGCAGTCCGCTATCAAAGGAGGGTATCATGCCCACAAGACGAGAGTTTCTTAAGCTGGCCGGAGCTTCGCTTTTGGCCTGGACGGTGACCAGCAGGACCGGTCTCCGCCACATTGTTTACGCTCAGATTCCGGGTGGCACACTCGATCCCCACGATGTGTCGAAGTATCAAACGCCCATGCTGATTCCGCCCGTCATGCCAAAGGCCGGCAAGATCAAACAGAAGGGCGGCAAGAACGTCGATTATTACGAGATCTCTGTGAAACAGTTTGCCCAGCAGATCCTTCCGGCCGGCCAGCCGGCAACGACCGTTTGGGGGTATGGTTCAGTGGACGGCTCGGGTAGCAAACGACCGCTGCTGCTCCACAATGCCCCCTCGCTTACCATCGAGGCCGACTTCCGAAGACCGGTCCGCGTAAAATGGATCAACGACCTCATCGAAGCCAATGGAAATTACCTGCCTCATTTGCTACCAGTCGACCAGACGCTGCACTGGGCCAACCCGCCAGGTGGCAACGCAGGTCGTGACACGCGGCCGACATTTACCAGCACGCCCGGCTCGTATACGGGCCCAGTGCCGATTGTTACCCACGTTCACGGCGCGGTAGGCGTAGGCGATGAAAGTGATGGTTATGCCGAGGCCTGGTACTTGCCTAACGCGGGCAACATCCCGGATGGTTATGCCACCGAAGGGACCTGGTATGACTTTTTTGCCGGGAAGGCGGCTGCCAAGTTTGAGGAGACCTGGGGGCCGGGATTCGCCACCTTCCAGTATCCCAATCGGGGTCGGGCCTCCGCCGATTGGTACCATGACCACACGCTGGGCATGACACGGCTCAATGTCTATGCCGGCCCTGCTGGATTCTATATCATCCGCGGCGGTCCGCAGGGTGATGACGGAGTGATAGACAGCCGCTTTGGTACGACGGCCGTGCTGCCCGGCCCCGCACCCAAGGATGGCGACAAGTTCCCGCCTAACAAGACGTATTATGAGATCCCGATCGCCATCCAGGACCGATCATTCAACGCGGATGGCTCCCTGTTCTATCCGGACACGCGTGCCTTCTTCGATGGCATAGGTGGCCCGTTCATCCCCAATACCGACATTGCGCCCATCTGGAATCCGGAGTTCTTCGGCAACATGATGATGATCAATGGCAACACGTGGCCGTATCAGACCGTAGAGCAGCGACGCTACCGGCTGCGGCTCCTGAACGGTTGCCAGTCGCGCTTCCTAATCCTGGATTTCAACCAGATACCAGGCGTCGAAGTCTGGATGATTGGCAACGAGGGCGGATTCCTGAGCACGCCGGTGAATCTGACGGCGGATAATGGCAATCGTCTGCTGATGGGCTTGGCCGAGCGTGCCGATATCATTGTGGACTTCACCAACGTGCCGCTGGGTAACTATGTCCTTGGCAACGTCGGTCCAGACGAACCCTTTGGGGGCGGCGTGCCGGGCCTGGACTTCCCGGTAGCTGATCCCGGCACCACAGGGCAAATCATGGAGTTCCGCGTGGTTCCGGCCGTGGCTCCCGACCCCACAACGCCACCGCAGTTCCTGGTCCTGCCAGCCGTTTTCGGGGCCGATGCGCCTGGCGGGGATCGTCGGGGCCGCGGTCGTGATGCTGATCTTCGGCGCAGCGCTCGCCACCCCCGCGACCCGCCGGCCGGTCCTGGCCATCGTGACCGCGCTGCCTTTCCTGCGCCCGCGGGCAGGGCGGATCGAGGAAATCCTCGAGGGACACGCCCGCCTGCTCGTGCCTCGCAGCCTGGCCCCGAACCTCGGCCTGAGCATCCTCGCGTGGTGGGCCGAGTGCACCGGCCTGTGGCTGATCTGCCGCGGACTGGGTTCGGCCCCCGCGATCGGGGCCCACCACCA
>CAYZLP010000367.1:0-5499 GCA_964478635.1 uncultured Caldilineaceae bacterium | reverse complement strand
CTGGTGGATGATGGTATCCTGGGCGTAGGTGTCGTCCAGGTAGCCCAGGCTGGCGGTGGTTGTCACCGCGGAGATGAAACCCAAATCAGCGGCCAGTTGCCCGGTCACGCTGATTGTGACGGTCGCGCCGCTGGCGATGGCCTTGCTGTTGGCATATGTGGCGCTCATGGTAGCGATTCACCGCTATGGATCCCGCCAGACGCAGATTTTCGGCCAGGTTGGGCTCTCGTTTGCCCTGATCGCCGCCGCCATTTTGTTGGCCAACTACTACATTCAATTCTCCGTCATTCCTGTGAGCCTGATGAACAACGAAACGGAAGGGTTGCCCGTTTTGATACAGTACAATCCCCACGGCGTGTTTATCGCCTTGGAGGAGTTGGGCTATCTGGTCATGAGCCTCTCGTTCCTCTTCATCGCACCCGTATTTATCAAGGGGAATCGATTGGAGGCAGCGGTAGGCTGGATCTTCTTCGTCAGTTGCGTCGTCGCCTTTGGTTCACTGATCGTTGTCTCCATAGCGTATGGCCTGGAACGCTTGGATCGTTTTGAAGTCGTGGTGATTACCATCAACTGGCTGGTGTTGATTGTCAACGGCATTCTCTTGAGCATCCTCTTCCGCCGGCAGCTCAAGGCGGGAGCGGGTGCGTGACACTTCCCCCGTTTTCCGTCCTTGAAACGATCTGTGAGTAATCCACCCACGACAGCGCAGGTACTGGAACTGCCGTGGGTGGTGGAGAGCGGACGGGATCTCGAAATTCAGGACGCCATCAACCTCGGTTTTCTTGATAGAGATTGGCGCAGACACAGCGCCGAAGTCGCCGATCTCTGAGCGGATTATCTGTGCCGCGTCGGCATTCATGGACCCTTTCTGAGCCCAACCGTGATGGGCCACAATCGCGCCATCCGCGATCAGGGACCTGCGTACAGGGTGCATGTCTATTCGACGAGTCGTTAAGGTCATGCAAGGAAATCCATAACACCGTTCAGCTTGTTGCAACAGAGAACGACAAAGCGACAGAGGCCAGAAGCCAGACGCAACCCTGCTCAGCTACCCTTCCCCCAGGGAAGAGATCTGATCCAATGGCGCCTCAATCCTGACTTCACTATACAGAACGCCAAACGCGATGGCCCTTTGTTTGGTGAGTGGCATTACCGATCGTTTGAGAGAAATGGTATGCGAAACGCTGCATCCCTTGTTGCCATGACATTCGGCGCTTTCGTCGGAATCGGCAGCATCGAACACGGGATATTCGAACTCTTTCAGGGAAGTGCCAAGCCGAAAGGCATTATGATCACGTCCATGGGGCCGCCGTGCGTACCGGAAGAGATTTGGAATGCCTGCGAACCAGCGATGACGGTCATTCCCAACTACTTCATCACAGGCCTCTTTGCGATCCTGTTTGGCGTACTCGGCCTTGTCTGGTCGATCTTCTTCATTCAGAGGAAGCTTGGCCGCCCAATCTTGATGCTGTTGTCCAGCGCCATGCTGTTGTTTGGCGGCGGCATCTTTCCGCCGGTGATCGGCTTATGGGGTGGTCTGATCGCAACCCGAATCAATCGCCCTCGGCGTGCCGCTGCACCGTTCAGTTTTCTGGCAATACTATGGCCATGGACGCTGATCATGCTCTTTGCCTTGCTCCTTGGGTAATGGATGGTCGGCGCAGTCTCGAACGACTTCATGACGAGGTTGATGATTCCCAATATACTGGTAATACTTGTCCTTCTGATTCTCGTTCCTCTTTCTGCCTTTGCACACGATGCCGCACTCCAATCCTCGAATTTGGAGCACAGACATGAACCCAGCTGATTTACCCCCGACCCGCTTCAGTTTCCTGGAGCTTACCCGTGATGAGGAATGAGGTATATTCAGCCAGATTCAGGACGCGGTCCGCGATCCGTTCCAGTTCACGGCCCACATACATATACTCGGACGCCGCTTCAGCTTGCACGCTTGCTTCCGGGAATGCCAGCCCGACAGTCAGTTCATTGAAGAGGTCGCTGTAGGCGCGATCGACCACGTCGTCTTGTGGTCCAATGCCCAGCGCCATCTGCAGGTCTTGCTTTTCAAAAGCCGCCTTGGCCTGGGCAAACATGGCCAACGCTTGCTCGCCCATCTGTTCAGGTTGCGGAGGCCGAGCGCCTGTGCTGAGTTTCCGCAACCATTCCGTAGCGCGTGTCACCCCCTGTGCATGGTCACCGATACGCTCCAACTCGCCGGCAAGGTTCATCAAACTGACGATAAGGCGCAGATCGCCGGCAGTTGGCTGCTGCGTCGCCAGCAACTCGATGGCCGCGTCATCAATTGTGTGGCGCAATGCATTAATTTCCGTTTCCCTGGCATTGACCTCATGAATCCGCGCCAAATCCAGATCGTGATAAGTGTTCAGCGCCGCTTCGAATTGAACGCCAACCAAGTCCCATAGTTGAATCAGTCGGCTACGCAAGCGGTCCAGTTCTTGATCAAAATGGTACCGTAGGGACATTGTCTCCTCCCGCGATGTATTTTTGAGCCGGATCGCCACACAACGGCAACGCCGCCTAAGATTTCAGAACCTCATACAAATCCGAGAATGGAGAAAGAGCCGCCATCCAAAACAGACGCCGGCTCTTCCCCGATCCAAAGGAGTTATGTGAACACGCAGCTGGACTGTCCGTATATTCGGATCCACCGCGTGGTACTTGGCGTTTAGCGGATTGGATGACCTACTGTCCTACTGACACCCAGTCCTCGCGGATGCGTTGCGCCCAGGGCAATCAATTTCCCCGTTCCTTGAGAAGCCATTCTGCCGCCGACCCGGATCAGGCGAGATTGGGAGTGGACGGAAATATCGTTCCGCAACTGAGTATGTAGCTTGCCCTTTTTCATGCGATGAACGATTGCCGCGGCTGCGCCAGATTTATGCCGTAGCAGCACGATTGACTGTACCCTGGATACTCGCATATTCGTCGTCCAATTGAATTCTTCGCAGAAGCAACATGCTGGCCACGCTTGACATGATGCTGGACCATCTTTAACAAATCGTGAGTTCGAAGTAAACGATTTGTTACTGCCGTTTGCGCCTGGAATACGAATCTATGCTATGATTGAATAGATGGCCCGGCGCCTGTGCTCCCAAAGCCGAGTCAGGGTAGTAAGAATTGGTGAGGCGGCCCGCCAGAGTTGCCTCATCAACTCATACCGCCCTTTGTTCTTTCGCAGGCATTTGGATCATCACGAGGATCGCCGCCAGTGTCGGACGCCTCAGCCATGCATTCAGTATCACATAATGACTCGCAGAACCTGCGACTGGGGAGTTCCAGCAACCCAAATGTACGATCGCTTGTGCTGTATGACACGGTGGACTATCGTCTGCTCCGCACGGGATACCTGCTCCAACAGAGTAAGACTGACAAAGAGACGACCATTCGCTTCTACAGCATTCAACCCCAGTTGCGCGACAAACCGCTGAGCGGCTCGGAATATGTCGAGCTGGACAAGTCACTGAAATTTAGCGTGCGAAAAGATGCCGCCGGCAAACGCCGGTCACTGGTGAAGGACCTATTGCCGGGCGACACCGTCCTGCAGCCTGTGCTCCGCACTTACGCCGATGACTCCCCGGATCGCGTTCCCATGCAGCTGCCTCTGGAGGCGGTCGAAGCGCTCATGGTACGGCAGGCCCGGCAACCGCTAGATGGCCTTTCGGAGGAGCCCGGTCTACGCTCCGATATGAAGATGGCGGAAGCCTGTCGTCTGATCTTCCGCGAGCAGCTGACCAAGATGGTGCTGAACGAAGCGGGCGTGCGCACGAGCAGCGACATCGAATATGTCCATAAGATGCGGGTTGCCACCCGGCGGGCGCGGGTGGCGGAGAAGCTATACCGTGGCTTCTTTCGGAAGAAACGCATGCGTCGCTTCGCCCACAATCTGCGGAAGACCGGGCGCCTGCTGGGCGCCGTCCGCGATCTGGATGTGGCGCTGGAAAAACTCCGCCAGACAGAGAAGCGCGGCGGAATTCTCACAAAACATGAACAACACCTGAAGACCGAGTGGTCAGACGCGCGTCAATCTGCCCATGCGGAACTGCTGGCGTGGTTGGACAGCGACGAATATGGCGCGTTTATCGCCGAGTTCATGCGTTTCTGCACGACGCCGGAGCTGGCCGCCAGGCGCTTTCGCCACGCCCCTGCCACTGCGCCGGTTCCCCATCACGTGACCGACGTGATGCCGGTCATGTTGATGGATCGTTTCAGCAAGATCCACAGCTATGAGTGGCTCTTCGCAGAGCAGGATCAGGTCGACTATCCAACCATTCATCTTCTGCGGATCGACTGCAAATATCTGCGCTACAGCCTGGAATTTGTCCGGCATATCCTCGGTGAAGAGGCGGAAACGCTGATCGAGCGCCTCAAGGAATTACAGGATCTGTTGGGCGACCTCAACGATGCCGTTGTCGGGCTCGAAATGGTCGAGGGACAAAGCAAAAACAGCGGCTTGTCCCTGGACGAGCAGCGCGTCCGGCAACAGGCGGTCATTGATGAGTTAACGGCAAAGGTGCCGGATGCCCTGGCCCGGTTCACCGGACCGGATAGCCGGCTGCGCTTGGGCAAAGCCGTTGCCAGACTGTAATCGCCCATGACAACAATACTCATCTTGACCGACGGCATGCGTCCCGATGCATTGCCCTTGGTGAATCCGCCACACATGGGCGCCTTGCAGGCGCGCAGTGCCTACACCCTGCGCGCGACCTCGGTCATGCCCAGCGTGACCCTGCCGTGTCACGCGACGATCTTTCACAGCGTGCCGCCCCAGCGCCACGGCATCATGACCAACGTCTGGCAGCCTATGGCGCGCCCGCTGCCCGGACTGGTGGAGCAGGCCCACGCAGCCGGGCGGCGCTGTCATTTCTACCACAACTGGGAGCCGCTGCGCGACCTCAATCGGCCGGAAACGCTGGACTTTGCCTATTTTCGCAACAATAACCATACCCCCGGCGGTGACGGCGAAATCGCTGCCGTTGCCGCCACGATCATTGCGGCCGAGCGGCCCGACTTCGCCTTTGTCTACCTGGGCACGATTGATATGGCCGGACACGCCTTTGGCTGGATGTCGGACCGATACCTGCGTCAAATCGAAGTCGTCGATGGGGCCATTGGCACAATTCTGGATAGCCTGACGCCGGAGGACACGGTGCTGCTACACAGCGATCATGGCGGTCACGACCGCACCCACGGCGCCGATTCACCGGAAGACATGACCATCCCGTGGATGATTGCCGGTCCCGGCATCCGCCAGGGATATGCCCTCCAAAGCGCGGTCTCCTTGCTCGATACTGCGCCGACGCTGGCCCGGGTGCTGGATGTGCCCGTCCCCCCGCAGTGGGAAGGGCGTTGCGTCGACGAGGCGTTTATCAACTGAGTTCTCCCACCAAAACCGCATTCGATGCAGGACTGGCTGCCGTCCCGGGCGCTGTGCGATCCCGCGCACGTAGCGCCCACCGGAGCCCACCTGGGCCTGGCGCT
>CAYZLP010000366.1:0-5501 GCA_964478635.1 uncultured Caldilineaceae bacterium | reverse complement strand
CCCGGCGGCACCATTCTCTACAAGGCCCACGCAGCCCTGGAGCAACTCTGCCTGGACAAGCAGACCCTCCACTATAAGCAGCAGATCGGGCTCAAATATGCCGAGCTGGTCTACAACGGCCAGTGGTTCACGCCCTTACGCGATGCCCTTGATGCATTTGTGCGTACGACGGAACGCAACATCACCGGCACAGTGCGCCTCAAGCTCTACAAAGGCAACGCCATGCTCGTGGGTCGCAAGAGCCCCTTCAGCCTCTACCGTGAAGACTACGTTACCTTCGACGAGGACGATGTCTACAACCAGGCCGATGCCGAGGGCTTCATCAAACTCTTCGGCCTGCCCATGAAGGTCGAAGCCATGCTCCAGCGGGAAGGCAGCGGCGTAAGCGATTACGAGACGCCGGACTTCAGCGACTTCAAACGGGACTAATAGAGACGTTACTTGAACTTCGTACATTCCCGCCGGTTTTCGCACTGGAGGAATGTACGAAGTTCAAATAATGTGACAATAAGCGGATAGAGTTGTGGGGTAGTAGGGTCTGAGATCCTGAGGGAAGCGGCGCCCGTGAGCATTGCCCTACAACCTTTTCCAGAGGAGCCTTCAATGACCAACCCAAGCTACGCCGTCCCCGGCTTTGACGCGGCAGGGGTCGCGGCCGGAATCAAAAAGTCCGGTGCGCTGGATCTGGCGCTGGTGATGAGTCCGACACCCTGTCGGGCTGCGGCGGTCTTTACCCAGAATGCCTTTCCGGCCGCGCCGGTGATCTACGACCGTCAGCTGCTGGCCTTCAACCCGGAAGGGATCCACGGCGTCGCGATCAATGCCGGGTGCGCCAACGCCTGTACCGGCACGGTCGGCAATGCCAATGCCCGCATGATGGCCGAGGCGGCGGAACGGGCCGTGAACGCCGGCGATCATAGCGTATTCGTGATGAGCACGGGCGTCATCGGCGTACAGTTGCCCGTGGGCAAGCTGATCGAGGCCATGCCCGGCGCGGTCGAGGGCCTGCGCCCGGACGGGTGGAGGGATGCTGCGGCGGCCATCATGACGACCGACACCCGCCCCAAGCTCGCCACGCGCACGGTCGAGGTGAATGGCGCAGTCGTCACGCTCACCGGCATGGCAAAAGGCGCGGGCATGATCCACCCCGATATGGCCACCATGCTGAGCGTCATTGCCACCGATGCCAATATCGCCCAACCGCTGCTGCAGGATGCGCTGGCGGCGGCCGTGGCGCAGACATTCAACTGTATCAGCATTGACGGTGACACGAGCACCAACGATACGGTCCTGCTCCTTGCCAACGGCGTGGCGGGCCATGCCGAGATCACCGCACCGGGCCCGGCCTATGCCGCGTTTGTGGCCGCCCTGACCGAACTGAGCCTGGAGCTTTCTCAGGCCATCGTCCGCGATGGAGAAGGCGTCACCAAGTTCGTCACCGTCCGCATCGAGGGGGCCGCAGATGACGCCGCGGCCCGCCGGGCAGCCAATACGATTGCCACCAGCCCGCTGGTCAAGACGGCCTTCTACGGCAGCGATGCCAACTGGGGACGTCTGCTGGCCGCGCTCGGGCGCGCCGGCATCGCCATCGATCCCGAGCGTTGCGATCTCTCCATCAGCGGCGGCCCGGATGCCGCCTCCCGCCAAGCCGAACTGCAGCTCGTGGCCGGCGGCATGCCAACCGACTACGCCGAGGCCGATGCGGCCGCCATCTTCGCCCAACCGGAGATCGATGTGCGGATCGAACTGGGCCTGGGTGACGGTTCCGCCACTGTCTGGACGAGCGACCTGAGTCACGAGTACGTTTCGATCAACGGGGATTATCGGACGTAATGTGCTACAATACCCTCCAACGGAAGCCGCACCCCATTATGGTAATCAACAATGCATGCAGATCCATTGCCCGGGTCCGTTCAGCAGACCATTGACAATCTTGCCAGATACGAGATGATGACGCCGGCGGCCCTCTTTGTGGCCGGCCATCGGCCCCTGGCTTTTGTCGTCGGCCAGCTGTGTCATGGACTCGCTCCGTTTGGTGCGCTCCTGGGAATAACGGCCGTCCAGGAGTGGGCGATTGTGCTGAGCGACCCGGCCGCGACGGACCGCTTGCTGGAGGCCCTGCACGATGCTGCCTGAGTGGACGCCGGCCGAATACAGCACGCGGTGGCAGCGCCAGATTGCCCGGGGCCTGGAGGCGGGCCAGTCGCTTTCCATTCATCTCGGACGCGACGACCTGCTGCTGACGCAGACCCAGACGTTGCTCGCCCTGCGCTCCCTTGCTGCGGCCCGCTACGACTATACGCGACCGGCCGTCATCGCCGGCGGGGGCAGTCCGCTCTGGATCGATGCGCTGCTTAGCCGGAGGACGAGCGCGCACGACCGAGAAATCGCCGGTCTTGACGTGGTATACGGCGGCGCCGACGCTGCTACCGTGCTTGCGTCTCGGGCGCTCTACGCAGACGGCACGCGTCCGCTCCGACCCACGGCCTACCTGCGTCCGCCGGCCGGCTTGCCCGCGGCCATGGTCGCGCCCATTGCGCCCCGAGCCGAGCCTACACCTATCTACAATTGGGCAAATCAGCCCCTTTGGGAGATAGACCGAGTTCAATCTATACCGGAGATAGTTGAGAAAGGCGAAGACTGGCTTGCCTATCTGACCATCATGCTGGCCGTCGTGCTGCTTTTGGTCGCGCTTGTTATATCGATCACGCCATGAACGATTCGTCGCTCGCCCGCGCCACTTCTCTCGTCCTGATCCTAGCCTGCTTTGTGATCCTGGTCCTGGATCGGGCCGAGGTCTTCGGCAGCAGCCTCCGGGAAACCACGACGCTGCTCTATGGCTGGGCAATTCTGCTGGGCGCCTTCGGCTTGACCCTGGGTGCGGTCAATGTAGCCTGGGTGCACCTACGCCACGTCCAGTCGGGCGGCGCCGGCTGGCTTGACAGCCTTGCGTTGCTCCTCACCTTTTTTGTCGTGCTTGTAACCGGCCTGGTCGCACCGGCCGGCAGCGCCAGCCCGCCTATGGAGTGGATCTTCGATCACTTGATTGCACCGGGGCAGGGGGCGCTCTTCGCCATCCTGGTCTTCTTCATGGCCGCAGCCGCCTATCGCTATCTGCGCATCGGCCGTTCCGGCGGCGTCTGGCTCCTGGCCGGGACGTTACTGATGCTTTTGACCCAGCTTCCGGCCGCGCACGACTTTTTGCCCACGCCGCTGGTTGACACAACACTATGGCTGCTGGAAGCGCCGGGAATGGCCGCGATCCGGGGCGTTCTGCTGGGCACAAGCCTGGCCGCGATCCTGGTTGGCCTGCGCACCATTCTGGGGAGGAGCTGAGGATGGCAACGCTCATCTGTCCCCACTGCGGCATGGCGAATCGGGCCGGCTCCAATTTTTGTAATAATTGCGGCACCGATCTTCGAGCAGAGGAGATTCCGCTCCCAGCCAACGTGGAAGGCGCCGATTTTGAGGCCGCAGACGCAAGCGACCGGGATGGCGGCACTGGGGAAGAGACAGCGTGGCTAGACGAACAGCCCTGGCTACGCGACGAGGAGGATGCCGAAGCCCCCCCAGCCGCCGCACAGTCGGCTACCGGGCGGCTGATTACGGGTCTGCAGGGGCTGCTTCCACCCTTGAACCTGAGCAGTTATCCTGACGCAGCCGGTCGGCCGGCGACCGTGACGACGCTGACTCCCGCTGAAGTTCAGGAAGTGCAGCGGCTCATGGCGGGCCAGCCGGCGCCGGTCGCCGAGGCCATCGCACTGCCGGCGCCCCATGGCCGGCCGAGCCTGCGGATCCCCTGGATTTTCTGGCTGCTGGGGCTGGCTGCCCTCCTGCCCCTGATGCTTGCCATCAGCGAACCGTTGGGCGCCCCCCGGAGCCTGCCAGGCGTGCAGGAGGCCTATCTGGCGGTCGAGAGCCTGCCCCGCAACAGCACCGTTTTCGTTTACTGGGGGTATGATCCGGCCACCGCAGGCGAGCTAGACCAGGCTGCCCGGCCCGTCGTCCGCCACCTGCTCACCCAGGAGGCAAATCTTGCAGTCGTAAGCCTGCTCCCGGGCGGACCGGCGACGGCCCGACGCTTGACGGCCGAAGCGCTTTTTGACGATGCCGGTCCAGCAGGCATGACCGACCTGGGGCTGGATCGCCTCCAGATCGCCGAACAGACGCTGCTGCAGAACACCTTTTTGACCGGCGGGGTGGCGGCACTGCCCCTGCTCGGCCACGCTCCCATCCGGGGCCTGAGCGGTAGCGCCGATGATCTATCGGCGTCCCGGCGGGCGTTGCTGGAACAGCCGCCGGCCCTTGCCGTCGTGATCGCTGCACAGGCCGAGGATGTACAGTATTGGCTTGAGCAGGTCCAGCCTGTGAACGGCGTACCGGTCATTGCCGTGACCGGGGCCGGCGCGGACCCGGTCTTGCGGCCTTACGTGGACAGCGGCCAGTTGCGCGGCCTGGTCAGCGGCTTCGACGGCGGCGACCGCTACGATCAGTTGACCGGCCGACCGCGCCAGGCAGAGGAAACCGGCCAGTGGCGGGTGCGTCTCGCCGCCCAAAACTGGGGCCAGTTGGCACTGTTGGCCATAATATTGCTCGGAAACGTGGCCGGTCTGCTCGGGCGGAGGTCGGCGCGCTGATGGACGCTCTGCTTTCTCCTGCTTTCATCGAAGCCGCGGGGCTTTGGCTGGGCCTGCTCGTCTCGCTCATGATCTTCAGCTTGGTCGTGGGCGACAACCGTCTGGCCCGTTTGGCCCAATATATCCTGGTCGGGGCCGGACTGGCCTACGCCGTGGTATTGGCCTGGCGCAGCGTTCTCTTGCCCCGGCTCTTTGTCCCGCTGCAGGATGCGCCGGGAGACTGGCGTCTCTGGCTGCCGTTGATTCTGGGCGCACTGCTGATCATTGCCGGGCTGGAGCGGACCGTGCGCAGCGCCGCGACCGGCGGCGGCGCCCTGCTGCACTTCCTCGGCGCGCTGCCGCTTACATTGATGGTAGGCGTAGGCGTGGCCGTCGGCATGATCGGCGCATTTCAGGGTACCTTTCTGCCCCAGTTCATGCGGGCCGTCGCTACCGGTTTTCAATGGTCTGCGCCGGCTGAACCATTGGTGAACGGCATTCTGGGGCTGTTGATTACAACCGGCGTCCTCGTCTACCTGCGCAGCCGGCGAAGCCTGCTCCAGCAGCAGCCCGGCGCACTGCGCGGCTTGCTCCAGGGATGGGCCTGGATCGGTCAGCGAGGGCTCTGGCTGGCAACGGGCTTGATCTTTGCCCGCCTGCTGCTTTCCAGATTGACCCTGCTGATTGCAGAATTCGAGTTTCTCATCGGCCGTCTCCAACAAACGGGACTGTGGCAAATGGTTGAACAGCTTTGGCAGCAGGTGAGTGGCGGGTAGGGCCTTCAGGCTGAAGACCGGCGACTGAAGATTGACGATTGAAGGTTGGAGACCGGGATTGAGTGAGGGAGCGGATGATCGGGCCATTTGAGGAACAGGGCATCGCTGT
>CAYZLP010000365.1:0-5504 GCA_964478635.1 uncultured Caldilineaceae bacterium | reverse complement strand
GCTGATTAGCGAAACGTATTACCAAGGGCAGTATGCCTACCATCTTCAGACCTTGGCCTACACGGCCATTTACCACTCTGAGGGATGCGGCTTTGCCGCGCTCTATGATCGGGATGGCTATGACTGGATCGGCTACCGCCCCACCGGCGGCGAATACGGCCACTATCGGGGGATACCCAACATGGGGATGAACACGTTTGGCCATCCCGGCTATGCTTTTGGTGCAGAGACGACCGTGATGACGGCGACTTCTGACCGGATTCGTTTGCGCTCGTCTTCACCGGACCGGAAGTGGGACGTTGCCTGGGATTTCTATCCCGAACGCATCGTCCAAACAATCCATGCCGTCGGCGCGACCTATTGGTGGCTGTATGAGGGGACGCCCGGCGGCTATTTTCGCCCGGACGTGCAATATCTCTTGTTGCCCAATGGCGAATGCTGGCCCTGCAGCCGGCGTTATGCCGCGGAGACAGAAGCCGGCCGCACGGTCTGCTTCGTGGATCCGCACACCGGGCGCGGCCTGCAGCTCACGGCCCATACGCCCGAACCGACTGTCGATCTCTATTGGCCCATGGGCGGGGAGGGCGGCATGACCGTCTGGGGCTTTGGGCGCCACGATGACGACCTGGGTCCCCATGCCCATCTCAATGAGACGCCGGCCTCGTTCAGCATCGCCTTTGTCGAGCAGATCCACCGGGATTAACTACGGCCTGCAGTCCCATGCAAAGGAAAGGCAGTATGAGCTGGTTCTCGCTTGACGACAGTACCCAAACGATCGCGAATGGGCGGCTCTCCTATCAATACGGGCACGGTTATCTTCACAATGGGGAGGGAGTATCGATTGCCCATTTCGTCGATAGCACAAGCGGCGTCAATCTTGCCTATGGCTTCGATGGGCAGTACAAAGACGATGCCTGGGACGGGAGTCCGGTCGAGATCGGCACGCCGCACGTCAACGATTTCTATGCCGACATCCCCGTGCGCACGGGACAGACCGACAAGGTCGATCGCCTCTATCGCGACGCGCCGATTCTGGAAATCACCTACCGGCGCAATGATGCCGACTGGACCGAAGATTTCATCCACGCCGCCGGTCCAGAAAACGAAATTACCTTCGTCATGTACGGCATGGATGACGTGGTCGGCTACCGACAGGGCAAGGCGCTCTGGGACACGACCGAGGCGCGCTATGGCCACAACTACGGCGATCGATTCTTGGCAGTGAACGGCAGCAGCGTCGCACGCTGCACCTACGCCGGTCACTACATCTACGGCTTCATCAACCGCACTACGGGCCACGGCGCCGGCTTCGTCTATCCAACGTGGATTACCACCAAGGAGTGGAAAGTGTGGTGGACCGAATCCAACAAGATCGAGATTGAATACGCCCCCCACGGCAAACTCGGTACGCGCTGGATCTATGCTGTCTCCGGGGGGAAAGAGGAGGTGATAAGCATCGGCAAACAGTTGGCCCGCAGGCGCAGCTGGCTCTCTTTCCGTCTTTAAGGCGAGACCCACTCCAAAAACGAGTTTCAGAGCCACAGTCCGACAAGGAATGCTTCATGAACCAGCAAGACGGATGTCCTGACAATCGAATTCGCCACTACGCTTGTCACTACACAGGTCAACCAATTCTGGTGGACGGTGATCTGACCAAGGCCGCCTGGCAACTGGCGCCCAAGTCGCCCCGCTTTGTAGATATGGCGACAGGCGCGCCTGGCTACTACGAGACGCGCATGGCCGCGCTCTGGGATGAAGCCAACCTCTACATTGCATTCTGGGCCGAGGAACCCTTTCTCGAAGCCCGGCACACCGAACGGGACGCCATCATCTTCCAGGAAAACGATCTGGAGGTTTTCATCGACGGCGGAGATTGCTACTACGAATTGGAATTCAATACGTTGGGCACAATCTACGAGGTGATGTTCATCTGGCGCGACGCCTACACCCGGGGCAGCCGGTTCGACGTGGCCGAATTCGATCTGCTCGAACGGAAGGCTTATTCCTTCGGCGGCGATTACGATCGCCGCCCTGCCTCCTTCTGGGAAGGTACGCATCCTCGGGGCACGCGGTGGGCCTTCCTCGACTGGGACTTTCCGGGTCTGCAGTTGGCCGTCCAGTGCAACGGCACCCTGAACGACCACAGCGATGTCGACAGGGGCTGGACCGCCGAGATCGCGTTGCCCTGGTCCGGCATGGGGTGGCTGGCCAACGGGCGTAGTCTCCCTCCACGCGACGGCGACACCTGGCGCATTTTCTTCGGGCGTTTCGAGAAACTATTGAACGCCGGCCAGGAAATTTCGCCCCATCCCGCCTGGGTGTTGAGCCCCCACGGACAATATGATACCCACCGACCCGAGTGTTTTCCCTACGTCATTTTTTCGACGACCGATGTCGCAGATATGACCGCCACCGACGGAGATCAGAACCCATGATGCGGATCGCACTGGGCGGTATCGCCTACGAAGGCTGCACCTTTTCACCGTTGCCCGTGGCGTTGACCGAATTCGATGTCCTGCGCGGCGCGGCGTTGCGCGCCCGTTACCCCTTTTTGCCTGCTCTGCCTGAGGTGGAAGCAGAGCCCTTGGTTTGGGCGCGAGGCTTGCCCGGCGGCATCGTGGAGGCGGTCGCGTACGCCGAGTTGAAGGGAGAGCTGATCGCCGGTTTACGCACGCAGGGTCCATGGGACGGTGTCTACCTGGATCTCCACGGCGCGCTCTTCGTGGCTGGTTTGGAAGACGCCGAATACGATCTGGTTCGAGCCGTCCGCACGGCAGTCGGACCCGCCTGTATGATCGCCGCCAGCTACGATCTGCACGGCAATCTCTCTCAGGCGGTCATGGACCAGGTGGATATTGTCACAGCCTATCGCACTGCGCCCCATGAGGATGAAGCGGAAACCCGGGAGCGGGCCGTCCGGTTGCTTGTCGATTCGCTCAAAACCGGCCGTCGCCCGGCCAAGGCTTTTGTCTCCATCCCCCTGATGCTGCCCGGCGAGCGAGCCATGACCACGGTGGAGCCAGGCGCGTCTCTCTATCGAGAGGTCGCAGCCCTAGCCAGGCGCCGCGGAATCGTGGATGCATCCTTGCTCATCGGATTTGCCTGGGCTGATGAACCGCGCGTCGGCGCCAGTGTGGTCGTGTTGGGGGACGATCACGCAACGGCGAGCTGGGCAGCCCAGGACTTGGCCGCTGCAGTCTGGACGGCCCGGCGAGATTTCGCCTTTGGCATGCCGACGGGCGACATTGATGAATGCATCGATCTGGCCCTGGCTGCGCCGGAGCCAACCGTCTTTATCAGCGATGCCGGCGACAATCCGACCGGCGGCGCGGTGGGGGATGTGCCGGCCGTGCTCGAACGTCTCGTGGCGCGCCGCGTCCAAGGCGCGCTCTTCGCAAGTCTGGCCGATGAGGCGGCTGTCGCCCGGTGCTTTGCCGCGGGCGTTGGGAGCGAGGTGACCCTTTCCCTTGGCGGTAAACTCGACACGCGTCACGGCTCGCCCTTCCCGCTGACCGGGCGCGTGGTCAGCCTGCATGACGGTCCCAATCGACATGCTGTGTTGCAAGTCAATGGTGTCACTGCAATCGTGACCGCCAGGCGAACGGCCTTTACCACGCTCGCACAATTTGCTGCGTGCAACCTCAATCCGCTGGATTTCAAAATCGTCGTGGTCAAGCTCGGCTATCTCTTTCCGGAGTTGCGCCGCATCGCGCCCCTGGCGCTGCTGACCTTTTCACCGGGAGCCGTCAACCCCGATCTCACCCAGTTGTCTTACACAAGCGTGCGCCGCCCAATCTATCCGCTTGACGATGACATGGAGTTTTGCCCACATGGCGTCTAGCCCTTCAGTCGTTCAATCTCACTATCTTGAATTTCTTTTCCGCAGCCAGCCATGTCCAATCAACTTACTATCGACATTTGGTATGGATCCAACCAAAAATTCGGTCACGCCGGCGCCTCCCAGCGCTGGGTGAATCTGCTGGGGCGGGTCACGCCACCGAATCAGCTGAGGAGCCTGCACTACACCCTGAACGGCGAAGATGCGCACTCCCTCTCGGTCGGCGTCGATAAGCGTCGGCTGGCCGCGCCGGGCGATTTCAACATCGATTTGGATGTCCGGCGCCTGCGCCAGGGCGAGAACCAGGTCCAGATCGCGGCTATCGCGTTGGATGGCGTGCGTGTCACGGAGACGATTACGCTTACCTATGCGCCTCGTCCTGCCACGCTGCCCTGTCATATTGACTGGCAGGCCGTACCCTCTATTCAAGACGTCGCCCACGTGGCCGACGGCCGCTGGGCGCTCACCTCTGTCGGTATCAGCCCCGAGGAAATCGGCTACGACCGGACCGTGTCTTTGGGTGACATGTCCTGGCAGGATTATGAAGTGACCGTGCCGATCACGATTCACGGCATCAACGCTGCGTGTTACGAATATCCGAGCTGGCACGCTGGCGTGGGCGTGGTCATGCGTTGGAAGGGGCATGCCAACTGGGGCAGCGACGGTTGGGCCAGCGGACAACCGGTCTTTGGCCCGTCGCCCTATGGCGCCATCGGCTGGTACTGCATCTTCGAGGAATATGGTGCGGAACTGAACATTTTCGATCCGGATTTTCAGCGGGTCGCGGTGCAAGCCAGAATGCTGGAATGGCATCGCCCCTATCTCTTCCAGGTGCGGGTAATGACGGTGGACGCGGTGGCAAGTCGTTATCAAATGCGGGTCTGGCCCCAGGGCGGACCAAAGCCGTCTACATGGGATTTGGAAACCGTAATCGAACACACCGGTTATAAAGAAGGTGCAGTCCTGCTGGTGGCCCATCACGTCGCGGCCGTCTTTGGCAATGTGAGCATCCAGCCGCTGGCCTAGCGGCGCGGCTCCTCCCATCCCAGTTTGGAAAGGAACAGAATCGTGGCATACTCCAAAGTAAAGGTCGGTATCGCAGGTTGCGGCGTGGTGGCAACAGCCTACTATCTGCCCTATCTGGCCAAGATGGACAATGTAGAATTGACGGCAGTATGCGATCTCTACCCCGAACGCACGGAAGCGTGCGTACGTCTCTTTGGCGCGAAATCGCAATATGTCGACTATTACGACATGCTCGAGGCAGCCGATCTCGATGCCGTATTCGTTCTCACCGGACCGGGGACTCATGTCGCTTTCACGCTGGCGGCTGTGGACTTGGGGCTGCATGTGCTTCTGCAAAAGCCCATGTCCACCGACATGGAAGGCGCTCACGCGATCCGGGAGGCAGTGCGGGCCAAAGGGGTCATTGCGCTGATCGAACCGAGCAGCAACTCCCCGCTGGATCCGCTCTATCCTGAACTGCGCACGTTGGTCAAAGCCGGCGCGCTCGGCGATCCCTACTGGTTTACCCACATCGAAACCGGACCGACCGAATACCACCCTTCGCTCCATGGCAATCCTTACGGCGTGGGTGCGTTTTACAGCGAGGACAGCGGCGGCATGCTCTTCGACTATCCCTATGCCCCTTCCGAAATTGTCTCCG
>CAYZLP010000364.1:0-5514 GCA_964478635.1 uncultured Caldilineaceae bacterium | reverse complement strand
ATCACGACCACCAGGAGCAACCCATGACCGACTTGATCGTCCGGCAGGTCGCCGACGGCGTCATGACCATCCGCATGAACCGGCCGGAGAAGAAGAACGCGCTGACCGTCGCCATGTACGAAGGATTGAGCGCCGCCATCCGGGAGGCAGAGGCCGATGACGCAGTGCGCGTCATGCTGGTGCGGGGCGCGGACGGCGTCTTCTGCGCCGGCAACGACATTCAGGATTTTCTCCAGTGGCCGCCCTTCGACGAGTCGAGTCCGGTGGTTCAGTTTCTCATGAATCTCATCGGGGCGCGCAAACCGGTTGTGGCCGCGGTTCAGGGACCGGCCGTGGGGATCGGCACGACGATGCTGCTGCACTGCGATTTGGTCTATGCGGGGGAAAGCGCGCGTTTCCAACTGCCCTTTGTCAACCTGGCGCTGGTGCCCGAGGCCGGCTCGAGCCTCATTTTGCCCCAGATCTTCGGCCACCAACGCGCGGCGGAGCTGCTCATGCTGGGCGAGCCCTTTGATGCAGAGAAGGCCCAGGCAGCCGGCTTCGTCACTGCCATTCACCCGGACACCGAAGTGGAAGCCGTGGCCGCCGGCGCAGCTGCCGCATTGGCCGCCAAACCGCCCCATGCGCTCCGGCTCACCAAGGCCCTGCTCAAACGCGCCTCGCAGCCGGCCATTGCCGAAGCCGTTCAGATCGAAGCGGGTCACTTCGCCGACCTGTTGCGCTCCCCCGAGGCGTTGGAGGCCTTCACCGCGTTCATGGAACGCCGTCAACCCGATTTCTCAAAATTCGCGTAGAGACGTTGCAATGCAACGTCTCTACGCGTCGCAATGGGCGATGATGATGGCGACGGCGGCGAGGGCCGCCGTTTCGGCGCGCAGGATGCGGGGTCCCAGGGTGACGATCTGCCAGCCGGCGTGCCGGGCCAGGGCCACCTCTTCCGGCGCAAACCCGCCTTCCGGCCCAATCAACAGGGCAACCCCCGTAGAGACGTTGCATTGCAACGTCCGTACGGCCTCATCCCCTTCGCCCATCGTAGTAGAGACGTTGCAATGCAACGTCTCTACGGCCACGGAGAGGGACGGCACGGACGCGTCATCCGCGGCGGACTCGTAGGGCATGAGGCGCACGCCCCGGGCTTCCTCGACCGCTCGCTCAACCGAAAGGGGCTCGGCCAACGTCGGCACCTGGACGCGACCGCTCTGCTCTGCGGCCTCGCGCAGAATGGCCTGCCAACGCGCGTACTTCTTGCGCAGCGCGGCGGCCGGACGGACGATGCTGTGTGCGCTGACGACCGGCACGAAGCAGGTTACGCCAAGCTCCGTCCCCTTCTGCAAGACCCACTCAAACTTGTCGCCCTTGAGGCTGCACTGATACAGGGTCAGGTTGATGGGCGGCTCGGTGGCCGGCTGACGCGCGTTGAGGATCTGACCGGCGGCGGCGTCAGGCCCCAACCCGGTCACTTCTGCCTGATATTCCTGGCCGTCGCCGTTGAACAGCACGATTTGCGCCCCCAGCGACAAGCGCAGAACCCGCGTCAACTGACGGGCAACCGGCGTCAGGTCGACGGGTTGACCGACAATCAACTTTGCTTCTGGTAAATAGAAACGATGCATGGGGTCAGGAGTTAGGCGACAGACGCGCCTACGATGAAAAATCGGGCAGATGCTTCAGGCCTGCTGCCGCATCACGAGTGCAACCCAATCTTCTTCGGCAAAGGTTTCGACCAGTTCCAGACCGTGACGATTGGCGGCGGCAACGACCATGTCGGCCCGGTCCGCCAGGATGCCGGCCAGAATCATTACGCCGCCGGCGGCCAGGGGCTCGGCCAGCGGAACGTTGTCGTACGCGCCATCGAAGAGCTTCACCAAGACCTCGGCCAGGATATTGGCGACGACCACCGGGAAGCGGCCGGCATGGTCAGCGGGCACGCTGCCCTGGCGTACGGCACACTGCTCTGCGCCGACTTGATTGCGAGCAAGATTTTCCCCGGCGACCTGAACGGCCAGCGGATCGATGTCGGTGGCCAAGATATGGTTCGCACCCAGTTTGGCGGCCACGATGGCGAGCACCCCGCTGCCCGTCCCCACATCCAGGACACGGTCGCCCGGACGCACGAACTGCTCCAGCGCGGCGATGCACAGGCGCGTGCTGGGATGCAGTCCGGTGCCAAAAGCCATGCCGGGATCGAGTTCGATGACGATATCATCCGTGCGGGCGACAAAATCCTCCCAGCTCGGCTTGAGCACCACGCGGTTACCGACGCGTAGCGGCTTGTAAAATTGCTTCCACGCGTTGGCCCAGTCTTCTTCTCGAATTTCGCGGATGGTTGGTTCGGGGATCGGATAGAGGAGGCTCAGCCGCCAGAGACCCTCTTCAATCTGGCGGCGGATTTCCGCGCCGCGACGACCGGGCTTGACATAGGTTTTCACCGTAAACTGCCGGGCCGCTTCCAACGGAACTTGCTGGGCTTCGCTCAAATCAAAGCCGGTGCCTTCAATGACGGCGCCCCCGCCGGCCGCCTCGCCCGCTTCGTTGTCCTCGTCGTAGGAACCGCCGTTGCAACGATTGAAAAGCTCGCTGACGGCCTCGGCTCCTTCCGCATCGACCACCACGGCGATTTCCAGCAAAGAATTTTGTTCAGACGCCATCGCCCACCCCTGGATCAATCGCTGCCGAAGATGCGATCAAAGAAACCCTTCTGAGGTTCGACAGGCATGTCACCCAACGTTTTGGCCAGCTTACGCAGCAGTTCCTTCTGCTCGGCATCCAGATTGACCGGCGTAACGACGCGGGTGGTTACGATCATGTCCCCCCGCCCGCTGCGCTGGAGACGCGGCACGCCCAGCCCTTTCTTCACGAAGGTCTTTCCGGTTTGGGTGCCCGCCGGGATGTCCAGGCTTTGCTCTTCACCATCCAGGGTAGGGATTTTCACCGTGGCGCCGAGCGCAGCCTGGGCGAAGTTGATGGGCATTTCCAGGTGCACGTCCAACCCGTCACGGACAAAAATGGGGTGGGGTTCGACGGAAACCACGACGTAAAGATTGCCGGGCGGACCGCCCAGTTGGCCGGCTTCGCCTTCACCGGCCAGGCGGATGCGCGTACCCTCATCCACGCCGGCAGGCACGCGAACATTGAGCTTGCGCGTCACCCGCACGCGCTTGCGGCCACTGCACTTGGTGCAGGGCGAAGCGATGACCTGACCGGCGCCCTCGCAGGTGGGACAGGTAGCGGCGGTGATCACCATGCCGAAGAGGGGGCTCTGCTGGCGGCGCTGCACTTCACCGGAGCCGTTACAGGTCGAACAGGTGACCGGCTGGGTCGGCGGCTCTGCGCCGCTGCCGTTACAGCGATCGCATGCTTCCATGCGCGGCACTTCCAGCTCACGGTCGGCGCCGAATACTGCCTCTTCAAAGGTGAGCGTCACGTCCGCCCGGAGGTCGGCCCCGCGGCGAGGCTGTTTGCGCCGCGTCCGCGACGAGGTGGCGCCGAAACCGGCGAAAAGATCTTCGAAGATGCTGCCCAGATCGCTGAAGCCCCCCGAAAAATCCCCATAACCGCCCGCGCCGCTCACACCGGCATGGCCAAAGCGATCATAGGCCGCGCGCTTCTGGTCATCATTCAGCACCTGATAGGCCTCATTGATCTCCTTGAAGCGCGCCTCAGCCTCGGGAGACTTGTTTACGTCCGGGTGATACTGCTGGGCCAGTTTGCGAAAGGCCCGCTTCAAGGTCGGTTTGTCGGCATTCCGGGGGACGCCTAAAACCTCATAATAATCTCGCTGTGTCATTCGTCCTCTGTTTTCCCTGCGATATTCCCTGCCTGCCAACTGTGCCTGCCGATGGTGCTCTGCTGTTCTGCTGCCTATTCCCAGCCCAGAATCCATGCGCAGGCAGCCGCCAGCGCGACAGTTGCCCCGATCACGGCCGCCCACTGGGCAGGTTCAAAGCCGACGTGGCGTGCGCTCACCAGCAAGATGAGCACCATGCCCACGGCCAAGACAATCCAATTAGACAGGAACGGATGGTCCGTCCAGAAACGCTTCAACCCGTCCATACGTTAAGTCACCTGTAAGGTTGCACGCGGGCCCCAATCGCATCATGTCGAAGAGGCCGCATCCCTTGCCATCCGTCGCGTATCAAGCTTCTCGACGACTGCGGCCCACAGCGCATCCAAGCGGAGATGAAGCGCTGCGAGGTCGCCGTTGTTCTCGATCACCTCATCGGCCCGAGCGACCTTCTGCGCTTGGGAGGGCTGAGCCGCCATCCTGGCCCGAGCGTCGGCTTCGCGCATGCCCCGCTGCTGCAATAAGCGCGCCAGCTGGGTTTCCGGCGTGGAGGTCACGACCCAGATTTCATCTGACAGATTAACCATCTGGCCCGATTCCAGCAGTTTGATTGCTTCCAAAACGACAACTTCTGCGTCCGACGCCATGATATCCCAGCGCAGGAGTTCAAAGGTGGCGGGATGGACAATCGCCTCGAGTTTGCGCAATGCGTCCGGATCGCGAAAGACAATGTCACCGAGTTGCGCCCGATCGATCTGGCCCGCGGCGGTAACAATCTCAGTGCCGAAAGCATCGATGACCTTGGCATACGCCGGGCCGTCGGGGGCCATGGCCTTATGCGCCAGCTTGTCGGCATCGATGATGTGCGCGCCTTTCCCGGCCAGGTAGGCGAGAACGGTGCTCTTGCCGGTGGCGATGTTGCCGGTCAAGCCGATGATATAGATTGGCCCGTCAGTCGGTCTGTTCACCATACGGTCCTTTTTACGCGTGCTTCTGAGACGGTCTTAGGATGAGACGGTCTTCGGATGAGACGGTCTCTAGATGAGACGGTCTTCGGATGGAACATCGGCCGATCCTTAGAGATCGGGCGACGAAGACCTAAAATGGGCAACACACAATTCCCGGATTATAGCACAGCTCCAATGAGAAATCGAAAAGGCAGGCCGATTTTTACCCGTCAGATTCGTGGAGCGTACCGATTTCGGACGGGAGAAGCGGCTGCAATTCCCCTCATGGGGCAAGGGGTATCAATTGGATTTGAAAATATCGGATAGCAGTGGTTTAATATGCTCCGGTAAAGCCATTCATTGAAACTGGATTCAGTCAACACCTCGAGCCGACCGGTTTCAGGGACTTGGTTTAACAAACCGGACTGCCAATCCGGCCGGATTGGAATTCCGGATTGTTAAGCTACCATCTTGCAGCAAGTACTTGGACCACAACGAAATCCTATCATTCCCGCAACAAGGAGAAAAGTAGTATGAAGCGAAGCAATCTGCTACTCGTATTGACCGCCATCCTGGTGCTGGTCCTTTCCGCCTGTGCCGCACCGGCTGCTCCGGCGCCTGCTGCCGATTCCGGCGGTGAAGCCACCGAAGCCAGCGGTGAGGCGAGCGGCGACGCCACCTGCACCGATGAGTTAGGCTGTGTCGAGATTCCGGCCGGTGACCCGATTACCGTCGGCGGCATGTTCACCATTTCCGGCGCGACGGCCTTCCTGGGTGAAGACT
>CAYZLP010000363.1:0-5517 GCA_964478635.1 uncultured Caldilineaceae bacterium | reverse complement strand
CGACGGCGCCGTACTTCATGCCCTCCAGGCGAATATCGTAGCCGTAGACCGCCTGGCCTGTCACCTTGGCCGGTATATCGACTCGAGGGGCCGGGCGGCCAATGAGGGCAAAATCCGCTGTGGCCTTGAGCGACGCTTCGCCTTCGGGGATTTCCCACTCACTCTTGCCGGCAACCAACTCGCCAAAAGTGACGCGTCGGGCGGGATCCGCCACCACAACAAAGGCCGGACCCTCCATCGCCAGGGCGGCCGGTTCCTGATCGAGCACATTCGCCGCTTCGGCCCGCAGCATCTCGCGCAGGGTCGCCGCAGCTTTGCGCAGGGGCAAGTAGACCGATGAAACGGAACTGCTGCCGCTGGTTCCGAACTCGTCGGTCGGCCCCACGGCCGTCGTTGCCTGGACCACTTGGAGATCGGCCAGGTCGAGGCCCAGTTCTTCCGCGCCGATCTGCGCGAGAGAGGTATGGACGCCCTGTCCCATCTCAGCCTTGCTGATGAAGAGACGCACCGCATTGTCCGGGGAAATCTCGAACCAGGCCCACGGATCTTCCGAGAAGGTTGCCGGCACGCTGGCGCCGTCAAAGGCTTCTGCGATCTTCAGGCGGCCATAGGGAACGCCGAAGGCAAAGCCCAGGGCTAGCGCGCCGCCCGTGACGCCTGCGCCGATGAGAAAGCCCCGGCGCGTTGGGCGCCAGCGACGTTTGGCCTTCGTCTCCTCGTGTGCGGTCTGCTCAGCGTGCGTTTCGGCTAGGGCTTCGCTTTCCGGCGCAATTGGTTGTTCGCTCATGCGGTCACCTCGGCTTCCCGGCCGGCAAGTTCTTCGGCGGCCTGGCGCACGGCCCGGTGAATTCGGACATAGCAACCACAGCGGCAGTAGTTGCCGCCCATGGCTTCGGCGATTTCGTCATCGTCGGGCGCCGGCGTCTGTTCGAGGAATGCCGCCGCGGTCATGATCTGACCGCTCATGCACCAGCCGCACTGGGGTACCTGTTCGTCGATGAAGGCTTGTTGAACAGGATGCAGCGTGGCGCCGTCGGCAAGCCCTTCAATGGTGCGGATTTCCTTGCCTTCCACGGCCGCCAGGGGCGTGATGCAGGCGCGCATGGCCACGCCGTCGACGTGGACGGTGCACGAGCCGCAGATGCCGACCCCGCAGCCAAAGCGGGTGCCGGTCAGGCCCAGTTCATCGCGCAGCGCCCACAGGAGCATCCCGTTGGGATCCTCGGTGACCTCATAGGCGGCGCCGTTTATCTGTAATTGCATTGGAAAAACCTCGTTTACGGTCGGACGGTTAGGAGACGGGTGTATCTTGAGTCATCCTGCGGTCACAGGTAGAAAACAATAGCGCCATTGTGGCAGCTTCCGGCTTGGGCTTCTGTAAGACAACTCCGCCGTAGAGAGAGCAAATCGAGTCAGAGTGGATCTCTGTGTCACGCTCTTCTTCCCCTAAGTCCACTGGTGAATATCCGCTCCCATTGCGCGTAGTCATGCGAAGTCAGAACCGTAATGCCGTCGACCCACTTGACCCACTGGAAACCCCGCCGGCCGGGCGCCACCAGCCGCACCGGCGCGCCGTGACCGTGGGCGAGCGGTTCGTCGCCCACGTGAGTGGCCAAGAGCGCGTCCCGGGCTTCCGCCAGGGGAAGGCTCCAGCGATAGCCCGTGACCGACTCGAAACTTACGGCAGTTGCCTCGGGTCCGATCCGGGCGCGGTCCAGCAGGTGCTGAAGCCGTACGCCCCGCCAGCGCTGGGTGGTGTACCAGCCGCCGGTGCAGTCCAGGGTAGCTTCGATTTCCTCCAGGGGCAACGCTGCAAGGCCTGACCAGTCCAGCGTGTAGGGTGCGATAACTTCACCGCCGACCCGCAGACGCCAACTTTCCCGGTTGACGGGTGCGGGGTTGTCGAACATCCACATGGTGACGGGGAAGGAGCCGTTCCCCTCGCCCGGACCCGCATGGCGCGAACCGGTAAAGCGACGGGATGCGCCTGGCGTATTGAGGGCCCGATTGCCCGCTTCCTGGGCCAGCCAGAGCGTGCCGCCCACGGCGAAGAGGCTGAGGAAACGCAGGGCCGTGCGGCGGTCGGTTACGTCACGCTTGCGCAGAGGCTTGTAGCGGAGCATCAGGTGCCATAGATAGAGCAGGACCAGGATGATGGCGGCCGTCGTATGCAGAATCATGCCGTTGGGATAATCAACCGGCCGCTGGGCAATGGCCCAGTAGACGCCCGTGCCAATCGTTGCAACCACGGCCAGGGAGACGCCGATGGAGACCAGTGTCGCCCACTGCCAGCGCTGCGGCTCGGTCACGCGGCGATAGACCCGTTGCCATTTCCAGACGACGAGGAGCACGATCGAGAGCCCCACAATACTGTGAATAATGAAGATGGGGCGGCCTTCCGGGCGTCCGATGAGGAAAGAGCCCAGCCCGCTGGCGAATTCGAATGCGATTAGGAAGAAGAGCGCCCAGTCGACAGCGCGTGCGCGCATGATACCCTGCTCCGTCAATTCAATTCTCACGCCTCGAAGCGTAGCCGAAGCACCTCAAAGGCAAATTTGTTCGAAAAATGCCCCTCTGTCAGTCACCATGCATCCTGTTTGCAGTCGGGGGTCTACTGGGCCAACCGTTGCATTCGTGCGCGAGAAGTGCTATGTTGGTTCCAGTTGGCTTCGCACGCACAGGGGAATAGCAAAGGGGAGAATGAGTCATGGGTACTTTCGTACTTTGTCATGGCGGCTGGTCTGGAGGATGGCAATGGAAGGAAATTGCCGCATACCTGCGAGATGCAGGACACGAAGTCTATACGCCGACTTTCACGGGGCTTGGCGAACGTGTTCATCTGGCAAGCCGGGATGTCGATTTGCATACATACATTCAGGATATTCTGATGGTGCTGCATTACGAAGCGCTCCAGGACGTAATCCTGGTCGGCTATAGCATCAGTGGGCCTGTCATAAGCGGCGTTGCGGAGCAGGCCCCCGACAGAATCGCCCACCTTGTCTATCTGGATGCATACGTGCTGGATGACGGCCAATCCATGGCGGATCAGGTGGGTCCGGAGATCATGAGCCAGTTGCTCGAGGCCGCCCGAATGGTCGGCGATGGCTGGCGGCTGCCGCACGATCCTCCCGATGCGGACCGGCGCACGGACCAGTCGCTGATACCGGTGATGACCCCTCTGCAGTTGGACAGTATGGTAGCGGCTGACTTGCCGCGCACGTTTGTTTTGTGCACGGACGGCGGTCAGGATATTGGGCCGCTACATGTACCCATCGAGGAGGCTGCAGCGCGTGCAAAATCTGACGCCCGGTGGCAATATCGGGAGTTGCAGACAGGGCATATGCCCATGTGGACGGCGCCGGAGGAACTGACAACCCTTCTGCTTGAGATCGTATGAGTTTGGGCGAAAGGAGATCTATGTCCAGCCAAGTTGGACAGCCATCTGACGCCGGGCCGCTTCAAGTGGCGCTTGATACGTATGTGACCTTGGAACTGCTCGACGGATCGGGTAGCTGTGAGGCAATGGCCGTGCAAATCGTCCGACCGGAAGCGAGCGACATGGATGCTGGCCTGCTGGGAGCCAATACTCCTCTTGCGCTGGCCATTCTCGGCAAGTTTCCGGGGACGACGGTTGGGTATGCCATGGGCGACATCGAACTGGTTCGTATCGTCTCGGTAATGCCTGCTGTTACGCCCCCGGATCCGGATGCGGCCCGGCGCCGCCAGACCATTCTCGACGAAGCCCGCCGCAAAGCGGAGCAGACCAACGCCGAGATGTTTGCCGCATCGTATGGCAGCAAGTGGGGCGGGTATGACGTAGGGGAGTAGGGTGGCAACGCCTCAAGTATATTCGGTGAGGAGGCCCCGGGCCAGGGCGTATTTGACCAGGTCGGCCCGGCTGTGGAGGTTGAGCTTCTGCATGATGCGGGTGCGGTAAGTCTCTACGGTCTTGGGGCTCAAAGCGAGCTGATCGGCGGCTTCGGCGGCCGTGTGACCCAGCGCCAGCAGTTTGAGCACCTCCCGCTCCCGTTCACTCAAACTTTCGTAGGCGTCCTGGATCGGGCCGGACTGCAGCTGCCCGACGTAATCTTCCAGGAGCATGCGCGTGGCGGACGGGTAGAGAAACGCGCCGCCGTCGGCAACCGTGCGGATGGCGTCGAGAAGCTCCGTGTCGACCGTCGACTTGAGCACGTAACCTGCGCCGCCGGCCTTCAGTACGGGAAAGAGATACTTTTCCTGGGCATGAACCGTCAGGATGAGGACATGACATTCAGGCAATTCATTGCGAATGCGCCGAGTGGCTTCCAGACCGTCCATCTCCGGCATGGAGATATCCATGACGATCACGTCGGGGTGCAGGGCATGCGCCTGTTCGATGGCCTCCAGGCCGTTGCCCGCTTCCCCCACCACGGCGAGATCGGGCTCGCTGTCGATCAGCGCGCGCAGACCGATGCGCACCACCATGTGATCATCCGTCAAAAGCACGCGAATTGGATCGGTCATCTGCCTTGTTTTCCTGTGTGATCGGCGCACGGGCCAAAATCTTGGCCCCTTGACCGGGCGTGGTCTCAATCACGAGTCGCCCTCCTACCATGGCCATGCGTTCCTGCATGCCGACGAGACCGAGGCCCGGCGCCTTCCCTGCATGGGGATGCTCGGGGTCGAAGCCGCGGCCGTCGTCCACAATTTCCAGCGTTACATCACCGTTCGTCTGGGAGAGACGCACGCTGACCGTTCGGGCATCGGCATGTTTGGCCACGTTGCTCAGCGCTTCTTGTCCCACGCGATAAAGGGCCAGTTCGGTCTCTCGGGGCAAGCGTCGTTCCAACTTGTTGATGGTGACCGTGGCCCGCACGCCGTCGGCCCGGCCGAACTCATCGACGCGCCACTCCAATGCCGGACCCAGCCCCAAATCATCCAGGATTGTGGGCCGCAAGTCGAGGGCAACGCGGCGCACATCGTCCAACGCCTGGGCCGTCAGCTCCCGCAGTTCTTGCACCCGGGCCTGGGCTTCATCCGGCGTGTGCGCGCGCTCCAGAAGCCGCAGATGAACCAGCAGGGAGGTAAGCGCTTGGGCCGCCTCGTCGTGCAGATCGCGCGCCAGGCGGTGGCGTTCTTCCTCCTGGGCCTGTAACAGGCGCCGGGAGAGCTGCTGTAGCTCAACTGCATTCTCTTCCAGGCGCGCCAGCATCTGATTGAAGGTGTCGGCCAGGCGGTCGAAGCGTTCGTCACTGTTGTCACTCAAGACGACGCGCACGCTGCGCTCACCGGCCCGCACTTCATCCACTGCGTTTTGCAGACGGTCGAGGGGTTCCAGGGCACGCTGGACGATCCAGTTGTTGACCAGATAGCTGATGACAATGCCCACGGCGCCGAAGAGCAAGATCAACCCATAATGTATGTCATCGGGGAATTGGCGAACATGCCAGACGGTGATGATTGTGCCGGCGATCGCGCCGGCAGCCACGATGGCCGAATTGGCGATCAGGATCTTGTCAGCCAGGGGAATGCCGAGCA
>CAYZLP010000362.1:1490-5518 GCA_964478635.1 uncultured Caldilineaceae bacterium | reverse complement strand
TCAGATCATCCTCAAAGAGAAACCAGACGGGGGAGGACCGGGGACCTCCATCACAGACGGTTCCAATGAAAGCCATCAGCGGTTTTTCCAGGACGGTTTTGATAGCGAAGTCATTCTGCACGATCATTGTTCAGCTCTTTCCGGCATTCTTCTATGCGCGTCCTTCCTGGACAACCTCCCACAGAACATCAGGGTGTTTCTCTGCCACAGAGAGCAATACCCGCGCAGGGCCGTGAGGAGAACGCCGCCCCTGTTCCCAGTTCTGCAGTGTCCGCACGCTAACGCCCATTAGCGTGGCGAATTCGCTCTGCGAGAGTTCATAGCGCGTACGGATCTGTTTGACATCGGGTGCGGAGACCTCAAAGCTGCGGGATGCTACCTTCTCATTACGCAGGATGGCGCCGCCTTCGCGTACGCTCTCGATCAGTTCTTCAAATAGTTTATCTTCCATGAAACTCCGCCTCTACGATTTTTCTCAAGGCACTGAGTTGGTCGCGAGTCAAGTTGTCTCGAACATTCTTGGGATAGATGGGCAGCATCAATATTTGCTCTTCGTTGACTGCCCAATAGTAGATGACTCTGCTCCCGCCACGCTTGCCGCGTCCTCCAGCAGACCATCTCAGCTTACGCAGCCCGCCGCTGCCTTGAACAATGGCGCCTGAATCCGGGCGATTGATGATTGCCAACTGCAAGCGGTGGTATTCGTCTTCTGATAGTAACTTTTGAACTTGTCGCGTGAAAACTGACGTTTCAACAATTACCATGCCGTATTGCTCGCTGGTAGGGGGAGGTACCGTAATCCGAATTATACGCCAATGGCGTATTAGCGTCAAGAGAAGATTTGACGAATCAATCAGCAGTCATCAGACGGTTTGCGGCAGCGTGAATCATTCTCCCGCCGGCGGCGTCAGCAGAATGTCTTGTGATGACTCCGTCTCCAGTAACAGTCCGGTGCGGTCGGCCGCGTTCGTCGGCGCGTTGAAGGTGGCAAGCCTGCCGGTCACGAAGACCTGGGTGGGCCGCCCGGCCTCTGCGTCGGCACGGAAGCTGCGCAGCAGCTCGTCCCGCCCGGCGTCATTCGGCACGTGGACGGCAAAGGACTGCCCGGCCCCATCCTCTGCCCGGGCTTTGAGGTTGAAGCGCCAGGCGGCCGCACTGGGTCCCGGGCCGCTCCACCACTCCCCGAGAATCTCCCGCGCGCCATCATCCCCGTAGAGATTGGCGTGATCGACGTAGCCCCAGAGCTTGACTTCCCGGTCCTCGAGCCGGTCCACGCCGGCCGCGTCCCGGGCCAAGCCGTTGCGGCTGACCGCGGATGCCGGGATGTAGTCGCCTACGGGCGCATCACAGCCGCCCAGCAACGCGGCGAAGATGAGCATGACGAGGAACAGCGCAAGTACACGACGGCGTAAATACCACGACGGAAATTCGGCACTCTTACCTCTGGTAGAAACTGTAGATTCATTTCCGCCGGGATTTACTATTTTCATGGCTTCTCCAATCCGATACATGCCGGCGTTGGGCTAGCCGACCAGAGCAGCCTGGGCCCGCGCCCGGGCACGGGCGCGCTGGCGATGCACTCCGTCGACGGTGTAAATGGCCAGAGCCAGCCAGATCAGGCTGAAGCCGATGAGGCGCGTCCGGCCAAACGCTTCGTGATAGACAAAGACGCCGATGAGAAACTGTATGGTGGGCGCGATATATTGCAGAATGCCGATGGTGCTCAGGGGAATGCGTTGCGCAGCCGCGGCAAAGAGGAGCAAGGGCACAGCCGTGACCACGCCCGCGCCGATGAGCCAGAGATTCGTGGCCCAATCTACGTGGCCGAAGGCCGCGGTCCCCTGCAGCTGCAGCCAGCCGAGATAGAGGAGCGCCAGGGGCGTCATGAGGGCCGTCTCCAGGGTGAGCCCCTCCAGCGAAGGCAGGCGCACTTTCTTTTTCAAGAGACCGTAAATGGCGAAGGTAACGGCCAGCGTCAGCGCAATCCACGGCGGACGGCCGTAAACGATGGTCAGATAGAGCACGCCGAGCGCGGCCACGCCCACGGCCACCCACTGCCATGGGCGCAGCTCTTCCCGCAAGACCAGCACGCCGATCAGGACGCTCATGAGTGGATTGATGAAGTAGCCGAGGCTCGTCTCGATGATGAAGCCTGCGTTCACAGCCCAGATGTAGGTGCCCCAGTTGACCGTGAGGAGCGCGGCTGCGCCCAGGAGAATGAGCATGGTTTGCCGGCTGTGGAGCGCCCCGGGCAGCCAGGCCCACTTCTGGCGCAGCGTCAAGAGCAGCACGCAGAGCGCAAGCGACCAGACCATGCGATTGCCCAGAATTTCCAGCGCGGGCACGTGCTGAAGCTGCTTCCAGTAGATGGGCAGAACGCCCCACAGGACGTAGGCCCCGATGCCGTACAGAATGCCCCGATTCATGATCCGTGTTCCCGCAAGAGGCGGCAGGCCATGTCGGCCAGGAGGGCCGCGCCCGTGGGCAGGGCGCTCTCGTCGATGTCGAAGATGGGCGTGTGGTGCCCCCGGTCGGTCTCGTCCCGCTTGGCGCCCAGCATGAACATGGCGCCCGGCGCCTTGCGCAGCATGTAGCTGAAGTCTTCGGCCCCCATGCCCGGTTGGGCCGGCACCAGTGCCGCCGCGCCGAGCATCTCCTTGGCCGATGCCTCGATCAGGCTGCAGACGGCCGGGTCATGATAGCTGGAAGGGTAGCCGGGCTTGAAGCGCAGGCTGAAGTCGCCGCCCAGGGCCCGGGCGACGCCCAGCACCTCTTCCAGCTCCCGCTTGAGCTGCGCCCGGGTCTCATCGTCGAAGCTGCGCATGGTGCCGGTGATCTTGACCAGATTGGGAATGACGTTGGACGCCTCGCCCGCGTGGACGGAGCCGATGGAGACCGCCCCGGCCTTGGTCGGGTCCAGGCGTCGGGCCCGGATGCCGTGGATGGCGTTGATCACCTGGGCGAGGATGAAGATGGGGTCGCTGCCGTAATGGGGAAAGGCCCCGTGCCCGCCCGTGCCGGTCAGGTGGATGGAGAAAGCGTCTTCGTTGGCCGAGGCATAGCCGTGCTCGACCGTGACCTGGTTCACCGTCCGCGTGCCGTCCACGTGGAGCGCGATCACGGCATCCACGCCCTCCAGGGCGCCGTCTTCGATCATGCGCACCGCGCCCGATTTGTTCTCCGCGTCGGATTTCTCTTCGCTGGGCTGAAAGAGGAAGCGGACCTGACCCGGCGGCCGCTGCGGCATCTCGCTGAGCAGCTTGGCCGCTCCCAGGAGGATGGCCGTGTGCGCGTCGTGGCCGCAGGCATGCATGACGCCCGGCGTGCGCGAGGCGTAGGGTACGTCGTTCTTTTCCTGGATGGGCAGGGCATCCATGTCGGCCCGGATGCCGATGACTGGGCCGCCGTCGCCCAGATAGCCCACCACGCCGGTCACGCCGACGCCGGTCTGGACCTCGACGCCCATGGCGTTTAGGTTGTCGGCCACCAGTCGGGCCGTGCGCTGCTCTTCGAAGCCGAGCTCGGGGTGCATGTGAATGTCGCGGCGCCAAGCCACGAGCTGGTCGGTTAGTGCGTGCGCGCGCTCTAACATTGCGGCTGCCTCATTCCTGTGCGTTTGAAGGTTGCGTATTTCCCAAGCATAGTGCGGAATGGGGAAGTGTGTCAAAACTGTATCCGGGCCTATGGAAAGACACTTTCGCTTGCGCTATGGTTCTACCAAGTAGAGACCAGCAGAACCCTACACAGAGATAGGCAGAGGAAGGCTATGAGCGCCACAGAGATGAAACGTGTTCTGGTGACCGGCGCAACTGGCTACGTGGGCGGGCGCCTGACGCCCCGGCTCCTGGAAGAGGGCTATGCCGTGCGCGTGCTCGTCCGCCAGTCACCCGATCGCCTGAACGGCCGGCCCTGGGCCGACGATGTCGAAGTTGTCGTGGGCGATGTGCTCGATCCGGCGACGTTAGATCCCGTGCTGGCCGGCGTGGATGCTGCCTATTACATGATTCACAGCATGAGCGGCAGCGCCG
>CAYZLP010000362.1:0-1390 GCA_964478635.1 uncultured Caldilineaceae bacterium | reverse complement strand
CTGGCCGGCGTGGATGCTGCCTATTACATGATTCACAGCATGAGCGGCAGCGCCGAATTTCGAGACCGGGATATCCAGGCAGCCCGCAATTTCGCCCGGGCCGCGGCAAAGGCCGGCGTCCAGCGCATCATCTATCTGGGCGGATTGGGCGACCCCGACGCGGAGCTTTCGGAGCATCTGCGCTCGCGTCAGGAAACGGGCGACGCGCTGCGGGAGGCAGGCGTACCGGTGACCGAGTTCCGGGCCGCGATCATCATCGGTTCGGGGAGCATTTCGTTTGAGATGGTCCGCCACCTCACCGAGCGCATTCCGATTATGATCTGTCCCAAGTGGGTATATACCCGGGTCCAGCCCATCGCAATCCGCAACGTGCTCCAGTACATGATCGATGCGCTGACCACGCCGGCCAGCGCCGGGGAGATTGTCGAGATCGGCGGCGCGGAGGTGATGACCTACGCCGAAATGATGCAGCGCTATGCCGAGATTCGGGGGCTGAAGCGCTGGCTCGTGCCGGTGCCTCTGTTGACGCCCCGTCTTTCCTCCTACTGGGTCCATCTGGTGACGCCCATACCGGCCTCCATTGCGCGGCCTCTGATCAAGGGATTGCACAACGAGGTCATCGTCACGGACGACAAAGCGCGCACGATCTTTCCCGAGATCGAGCTGTTCGATTACGAGACGGCGGTGGAATTGGCGCTGGGCCGCATCAGCGACGGCCTGGTGGAGACCGTCTGGAGCGATGCCCTGGCGTCCAGCGTGGGCGATCTGGAACCGCATCTGTTGGTGCAGGAGCAGGGCATGCTCATTGAGCGCAGGGCGCGCGCCGTCGACGCGCCCCCGCATGCCGTCTATCGCGCCTTTGCCACCCTAGGCGGTGAGACCGGCTGGCCGCCCTACAACTGGCTCTGGACCATCCGGGGCATCATGGATCGAATGGTCGGCGGCATTGGCCTGCGCCGGGGGCGCCGCCATCCGGACGAAGTGCGGGCCGGCGAGGCCATTGACTTCTGGCGCGTGGAGCAGGTGAAGCCCGACGAACTGCTGATCCTGCGGGCCGAGATGAAGGTGCCGGGCGAGGCGTGGCTGCGCTTCCGGGCCAAGCCCCGGAGCGACGGTGGGACCGAACTGGTGCAGACTGCCTTCTTTGCGCCCAAGGGGCTCTTCGGCCTGCTCTACTGGTACGGCGTCTATCCCCTGCACAAGGTGGTCTTTCCCGGCATGATCAACGACATTGCCCGCCGGGCCGAGGCCATGGCGGCGGCCGATTCGAGCAAAGACAAACCAGCCCCGGTATCGCTGATTGAGTCTTGAGGCAGCGTGTCAGATACCCGTCGGAAGCCATTTCCAGATCGCCTGCTACCACCGTTTTCTGTTGAAATTCAAGCTAGAT
>CAYZLP010000361.1:0-5528 GCA_964478635.1 uncultured Caldilineaceae bacterium | reverse complement strand
GTTAACGAAATAATCTGGCAATACCGTAGGTGCGGTTTCCAACCGCACGGGCTCCGTCTACCTCTGATGTTCCTGGAAGATCGTGCGGTTGGAAACCGCACCTACGATTACCGGAATATTTATTCAATCATCAACCTGCCGGACGATCCGGTTGACCAGAGATGTCACGCTGGTAGCGGTGACCTACGGAAGTCATGGTTTCGTTGTGCTTGCGGTTTAGTTTCCCCAGACCTGGGCGAATTTCTCCTTTTCCTGCAATTCGATGAGCGGTATGGGCGTATTAAACGGATAGCTGCCGGTGAAGCAAGCGTTGCAGTAGCCTTCCTCGGTCTTGAGTGCCCGCATGAGGCCGCTGATGGAGAGATAGGCCAGCGAGTCGGCGCCGATGTGCTCCCGGATCTCCTCGACGCTCTTGTTCGCGGCAATCAGTTCCTCCTGAGAGGCCATATCAACGCCCATAAAGCATGGGAATTTGATGGGCGGGCAGGCCACCCGCACATGGACCTCCGCCGCACCGGCATCGCGCAGCATCTGCACCAGCGGTCCGGAGGTATTGCCCCGGACAATCGAATCATCGACCAGCACCACGCGCCGCCCGGCCAGGTTTTCCGGCAGGGGGTTGAATTTCATGCGCACGCCGACCTTGCGCAGCTGATCGGTCGGCTGGATGAAAGTACGGCCAATGTAGCGGCTCTTGATCAGGCCCTCACTATAGGAGATGCCGCTCTTCTGGGCATAGCCGATGGCGTGGGGCGTGCCCGAGTCGGGGACGGGCACGACGATATCAGCTTCGACCGGCGCCTCCCGGGCCAGTTGCCGGCCGAGTTTCTGCCGGATCTTGTGCACCAGCTTGCCGTTCAGCGTGCTGTCCGGCCGGGCGAAGTAGATTTGCTCAAAGGTGCAAAAGGCCAGCTTCTCTGGCGGCGCGCCCTGGAAAATCTGATAGCCGTCGGCGTCCAGCTTGACGATTTCGCCGGGCTGGATCTCTTGGATCAGCGATGCGCCGATGGTGCCGAAGGCGCAGCTCTCCGACGCCAGCACGTGGCCGCCGCCATCATTCAGTTTGCCCAGGGCAAGGGGACGCAAGCCCCAGGGATCGCGCACGCCGTATACGCCGTCACGTGTCAAGATGATAAGCGTATAGGCCCCTTCCGCTTTGGCCATGAGAATGCGGATTCGGGCCAACCAGTCTGAGCTTCCCGCGCCGGCCAGGACGTGGATGATGACTTCGCTGTCGGTAGATGTCTGTAGCCCCACCCCTCGCTCCAGCAACTCCCGCCGCAGCTGGGGTGCGTTGATGAGATTGCCGTTGTGGCCGATGGCCAGGGGGCCATCCAGCGTTTCGACAATGTAGGGTTGCGTATTGCGCAGCTTGGGCGAACCGGTCGTCGAATAGCGCGTGTGTCCGATGGCCGTATGGCCCTGCAGGAAGTGGAGATTGTCCTCATTGAAGACCTGGGAGACGAGCCCCATGCCCTTGTGGACGTGAGCAACCCGACCGTCGCAAGTGACGATGCCCGCCGCTTCCTGCCCCCGATGCTGGAGCGCGTAGAGTCCGAAGAAGGTCAACCGGGCCACGTCGTGTCCCGGGGCATAGATGCCGAAAACGCCACATTCTTCCTTCAGCTTGTCGTCCTGGTACATGGCTGCTCCTGGTCTGAAATCCTGTTACAGTGCATCACGTGCGGTTAAAGCATTTGCTAACGCTTCTTCAACGGAATCCGCCAGGGCGGTAAGGTGACCCATTTTGCGGCCGGGCCGGGCCTCTTTCTTGCCATAGAGGTGGAGCTTGATGCCCGGCCTGGCCAGTGCGGCCGGCCAGTCGGGTTCGCCGCCATCCCACAGATCGCCCAGCAGGTTAACCATGACGGCGGGGCGCAGGTAATCTGTACACCCCAGCGGCAGGCCGCAAACGGCCCGGGCTTGCTGCTCAAATTGACTAGTGATGGCGGCGTCAACCGTGAGATGGCCGGAGTTGTGGGGTCGCGGCGCGATCTCGTTGATCAACACGTGCCCGTCTTCCAGTACAAAGAATTCTACACACAAAACGCCGACAGCATCTAACGCGGAGAGCACCGATTCGGCCAATTCGACCGCCTCCACCGCGGTAGCCGGCGGAATGCGGGCCGGGGCAATGGAAACGTCGAGAATGTGGTTGCGGTGGATGTTTTCCACGACGCCAAAATTGGCGACCTCGCCCGCCACGCTGCGGGCGGCAACGACCGATGCTTCGGCCACAAACGGCACGAAGGCTTCCAGCACGGCCGGCTGTCGGCCGAGTGACGCCCAGGCATCCGCGGCTTGATGCCGATCCTCGATCAAGCGCTGTCCCTTGCCGTCGTAGCCAAAAGCCGCGGTCTTGAGCACGGCGGGCAGGCCGATCCGTGCGATGGCGGCCTGCAATTCTTCCTCCGTCTGAATCGGCGCGAAGGACGCCACTGGAAGCCCGGCCTGGGCCAGCAAGTTCTTCTCGCGAAGACGATTTTGCGTTGTGTAGAGTACATGTCCCCCTGGTCGGACGGACACGCCCTCTTCGGCCGCGATTTCGGCCACATGTGCGGCTACATTTTCGAACTCAAAGGTCACGACGGCGACGCTACGGACGAAGTCGCGTACGGCGTCGAGATCGTCATAGGGCGCACAGACCTCTCGATCCGCAACCTGACCGGTCGGCGAATCGGCGTCCGGCGAAAAGGTGTGAACGCGATAACCCATGGCCTTGGCCGCCAGCGCCAACATGCGACCGAGCTGGCCGCTGCCGAAGACGCCGATGGGGGCAGGTGGGAGGATGGGGTGGGACATGTTGGGTGGCCTTGTGGTAATAAAGATCGAAGATTAGGGGTGGCACGGATTCTGTCAAACACCGGACCGCTGCCCTACCCAATTTTCAATTTTCGATCTCCAATCGTTCCTGCATGACGGCTTCTGCACGCGCGCGTCTGAACTCCGCCAGCTGTTCCCGCAGTTCGGGACGGCTGGCTCCAAGGATGGAGACGGCCAGCAGCGCCGCATTGATGGCGCCGGCCTTGCCGATGGCCATGGTGGCGACAGGTACGCCGGCGGGCATCTGCACGATGGAGAGCAGGGAATCCAGGCCGTTGAGCGCTTGGCTTTGGACCGGCACGCCGATGACGGGCAGGAGCGTGTGGCCGGCGACCATGCCGGGCAGGTGAGCTGCGCCGCCCGCGCCCGCGATGATCGCTTCCAGGCCGCGGTCGGCGGCACTGTGCGCGTACTCGACCATCCAATTGGGCGTGCGGTGCGCGGAGACAACGCGCGCTTCGTAGGGAATGGCAAAGTCATGCAGCGTTTGAGCGGCGAAACGCATGCACTTCTCCCAGTCGGACGTGCTGCCCATGATGACACCGACGAGCGGTGAGCTTGCTGTGGTCATGCTCAAATCCCAGGCTTCCGCCGGTGGTGGATATCAGTCCGCATCCATGACGGCGGCCACGTCGGCCGCCAATTCCGGGTATGTGGCGGACGCTGCCGTCTCGCCCCGGCCGAAGCGGCCGGATTCCACGTAGGTGTTCTCTTCGTCGCCCGCACGCAAGTGGAGCACGGTGATCGTCTCGGTGCGCGGGTCGACGATCCAATATTCGGGGATGCCGGCGCGTGCGTATTCGAAGCGCTTGGTCACCAAGTCGCGCCGCGGGTCATCGGGCGACACAACTTCGACAACCAGATCGGCCCCGGTCCAGAACTCGTCCTGACGCCGCGGATCGTCGGCGGCGGCCAGGAACAGGAGGTCGGGTTCACGGACCTTCTCGGGCCAAAGGCGCAGACGCATGGGAGCAACCAAGACCTTGCCGCCGACACGATGGGCAAACGCAAGGAAGATGGTGGACAGAAAGAGGACAATGCTCTGATGTTTGTCGCTCGGCATAGGCAACACCTCGATCCGGCCGTGGGAGAATTCGACGAGACGGTTGGTGTCCAGCGCGAGGTAGTCGTCCACGCTCCATGCCCCTTGGGCTGGGAAGAGGAGCGCAACATCCCATGCCGGTTCCGCCCATTGCTCGTGTTGTGTGGTGGGATGGTCAACTTTTTGCATCGCGTCCCCGGTTTCTCTACGCACGTCGTGATATCGACTTGTGGCCATTATAGCATAGCGTATAAGAAGTTCGATTTCTGTGCAGAAGTCGAACTTCTTTGGTGGAATCCAGCCGTATTGCGTCTAGCCAAGATGCCGCAGCATCACGTTTGCGCGTCCGCGACGTCCGGCGCGGCGATGCGGACGCGCGTCTCCAGCAGCAAGTCGTACACCTTGGCCACGGACGCAACCTCAAGGCGCCCCGCGGGCGTGTGGACATCGTGCAGCGTCGGCCCGATGGAGATGGCGTCCATTCCCGGAACCAGGGCGCTGATCGCGCCACATTCCAGCCCGACGTGGAGCGCGTCGAGCAGCGTCGCCAGCGCCTGCTGCTGTTCGAGCATCTGCTGACCTCATCCCAGCCAGGCCTGCAGGTTCCGCTCCATGCGCGGCTCGGCAGGCAACTCGCCCGGCTCGAATACCTCGCCGGTCAACATTTCGTAGGTGCGGATGTAGCGTTGCGCGGCCTGCACGGCCAGTTCATCCGGCAAGGGGAAGGGGTCGCCGTCTCCCCTGTAGCCGTGCTCCGCATAGTAGAGACGCACAAACTCCTTGTCGAAGTTTTCCGGCTCCTGACCGGCAGCCTTGCGCGCAGGGTAGGTGTCGGCGATCCAGAAACGGCTGGAATCGGGGGTGTGGATCTCGTCGATGAGCACGACCTCGCCGGTGTCCGTGAGACCGAACTCGTATTTGGTGTCCACCAGGATGAGACCGGCGCGCCGGGCGATCTCCTGGCCGCGGCGGAAGACGGCGATCGCGGCCTCCTGGATCTGGGCCCATTGCGCCGGGGTGGCCAATCCGCGCGCGGTGACGTCCGCGCTGGTAATACGTTCGTCGTGGCCGTCCGGTCCGCCCTTGGTCGTCGGCGTGATGATGGGCGTGGGCAGCGCGTCGTTTTTCGCCAGCCCATCGGGAAAGTCGATGCCGTAGATCGTGCGTTCGCCCTGGCTGTAGCGATACCAGAGCGCGGTCTTGGTGACACCGCTGATGTAGCCGCGCACGACGACCTCTACCAGGAGCGGCGTGCAGATGCGGGCCACGGCCACATTGGGATCGGGCGTGGCAATGAGATGATTGCCGACGATGTCGGCCGTCTGCCCAAACCAGAACGCAGCCAACTGATTCAGTACCTGTCCCTTGTAGGGTACCAGGCCGAGGATACGATCGAAGGCCGACAGGCGATCCGTGGTAACGAGGAAGAGTCGCTCGTCACGGGTGTAGATATCGCGTACCTTGCCGCTGGTTTTGGGGCCGAGGAAGGCGAGATTGGTTGCGCCGAGTGCATTGGGTAGGCAGTGGGTCAACTCAGTGGTCGTAAGCATTTTGGCTATGCTCCTTCGCCCCGTTTTCTAGATTGACTGCTCCGGTTGGCTCTCTTCTTTCCTCCGCTAGAACCCGGCTCGCTGGATTTCTTGAAGCTGGTCAAGCGCACGAT
>CAYZLP010000360.1:3483-5532 GCA_964478635.1 uncultured Caldilineaceae bacterium | reverse complement strand
ACAATCGGGCGCAGGGTCGCATACATTCGTACATCCATGATCAAGCCTCGGTTGATGAATACAGGGTTGCCGGGCGCCATTGTACAGCGACCCGTTCCGTGCGTCGGGGGGCAGGCTTACGCTTCAGATTTCCCCCAATACCTCGCCCATGCCCGTGGTCTCGTAGCCGCCCAAGGCTTCGACCGCCGCGGCAAAGCCGGACTGCCGGTCGCGGATGATGGCCAGCAGCGGCGCCAGAAGCTCGCTTTCGTAATGCTCGACCGGGATGATGAGGTCGTAGCGCTCGTTGAAGAGGGGAACGAAATCCAGCTCCAGGGCCCGGGCCGCACCGAGGATGCCAAGGCCGCAGTCGGCGGCGCCGCTCTTCACGGCCGCAGCCACGGCCAGATGGGTGTATTCCTGGCGACCGTAGCCTTCGATGGCCCGGGGATTGAGCCCCTGCTGCTTCAGCTGATAGTCGAGGAGGACGCGCGTGCCCGCGCCGCGTTGACGGTTGATGAAGACGACATCCTCCCGCAAGAGGTCGGCCAGCGTAGTGATGCCCTTGGGATTGCCCCGGGGCACCATCAGCCCCTGCTGCCGGTTGACGAACCCCAGCATCACCACCCTCACCCCGTGGGGCGAGAGCAGGCGGCGGATGTAGTCAATATTGTACGCACCCGTTTCTTCGTCCAGCAGGTGGGAGCCGGCGAAATGGGCCTCGCCCCGCTGGAGGGCCAGGAGCCCGCTCAGGCTGCCCACGTGGGCGGAGGACAGACTCAATTCGGGGCGCGTGCGGCGCAGCCGGTCGGCCAGCAAGTCCAGGGTGAGATCGTGACTGCCGATGGCAACGATGGTCCGGTCGATCGATCCGGGCGCGCGCAGCAACTCCACGGTCACCGTTTCCCCGGCGTGATGGCCTTCGGAGAAGCGGGGAATGGTCACGATGCCGTCGGCTTTGACCAGGGACATGATCACGCCCGCGCCCCGGGCCAGGGGCGTGGCCACAATGCGTTCGCCGACGCGGCCCAGCGTCACGCGCATGAATTCGTCCTCGCCCATGGGTGACAGCACTTTGCGCGAAAGAACGGCCTGCAGGGTCGGCCGTTCCGGCGGTTGGAGACCCTGCCACCGGTAGAGCAGCGGCTTCACGATGAGGTCAAAGGTCATGGCAGCCGAGACCGGATAGCCGGGGATGCCCACCAGGGCTTTGCCCCGGGCCACGCCCAGGATGACCGGATGGCCCGGCCGCATGGCGATGCCGTGGACGCAGAGCGTGCCCAGTTCCTGGACGATGGCGGCGGTGTAGTCTTCGGAACCGGCCGACGAACCGGCGTTGACCACCACGATGTCATGGCTCTCCAACGCGGCCTCGATGGCGTTCTTGATGGCCGCATATTTGTCGATCTGAATGGGCAGCCGATCCACCAGGCAGCCCGCCTCTTCGGCCTGTGCGCCCAGGACCAGGGAGTTGTACTCGATGATCGCGCCCGGAGTGAGCGGCTCGCCCGGTCTGACCAACTCCGTGCCGGTAGGTTGGATGGCGACCCGGGGCCGGCGGTAGACCACGATGTCCGTGTGGCCGCAGCCGGCGACGGCGCCGATGTCCTGGGGACGCAATTGGTGATTGGCCGGCAGCACCAGTTCCGTCGCCACCATGTCTTCGCCCATGGCCCGGACGTGACGCCAGGGCGCGGTCGTAGCCATGATTTCAATAGTGGCGCCCTCATCGTCTTCCACCCTGTGGGTGTGCTCGATCATGATGACGGCGTTGGTCTCGGCCGGCATGGGATCGCCCGTGTCTACCGGAATGGCCTGACTGCCGATGCGCAGCAGTTTGGGGCTTGTCTCCGTGGCGCCGTGGGTCTCCTCCGCGCGCACGGCATAGCCGTCCATGGCTGCAGCATGGTAGTGGGGCGACGAGATCTTGGCCCAGACCGGTTCGGCCGTCACGCGGCCGTTGGCCTCGGCCAGGGGTACGGTCTCGACACCCAGCGGATCGAGCAGGCCCGCGGTAGCCAATGCCTCATGCCAGCTTTCCAGCGCCTGGCTGAGGGCCACATCGTGCAG
>CAYZLP010000360.1:0-3383 GCA_964478635.1 uncultured Caldilineaceae bacterium | reverse complement strand
GCACCCTCGCGAATCCCGTTGGAGTCGAGGGGCACCTTCACGGCGCCTTCCGCGTGGACGAGGGTGTAGATAAGATTGCTCTTGCCGAAGACGGGCACGGCCCAGGGCTCGCCCTCCCGCATTTCGACACGCACCTGGACGTAATCTTCCCGCCCGGTGGTGGAGGAGACATTGCGGGCCAGCCGCGCCTGCACCTGCTGCTGGGGCGGCGCCTCCGTGCCGAGCAGCGCGCGAATAGTGGGCGTGACAAAGAGATCGAAGATGACCATGGCCGACACGGGATTGCCCGGCAGACCGAAGACCGGCGTCGCGCCGGCCACGGCGATGATGGTCGGTTTGCCCGGCCGCACGCTGACGCCATGGACCAGCACTCCGGGCGCGCCCAGCCCGGCGATGACGTCAACGCTCATGTCCCGATAGGAGACGGAACTGCCCGCCGAAAGAACCACAATGTCGCATTCGGCGTGGGCCCGGGCGGCAGTCGCTTCCAGCGCGGCCCGGTCGTCGGGAATGATGCCGTACAACACCGCCTCGCCGCCGGCCCGGCGTGTCAGCGCGGCCAAGGTGTAGGAGTTGATGTCCCGCACCTGGCCCGGCCGGATTGGCTCGTTGGGCGGCACCACCTCGTCACCGGTAGAGAGAATCCCCACCCGGGGCGGCACGGCGACGGTTACTTCGGTGATCCCCAGGGCCAGCAGCCCACCGATATCCTGGGGGCGTAATTGGCGGCCCGGCGCCAGCACGGCATCGCCGCTGCGGATATCCTCGCCGATCTGGATGACATTTTCGCCGGCGGACGCGGCCTTGAAGAGTTCGATGCTCGCGTCATCAACTTTTTGGGTATTCTCGATCATGACGACCGCGTCCGCGTCGTCAGGGATCATGCCGCCGGTGTGGACCAGCGCGGCTTCGCCCACGCCAAGCTGGACCGTGCTGACCGTGCCCATGGGCACTTCGCCGGCCACGGCCAGGAAGGCGGGCAGGCCGGGCGTCGCGCCGTAGGTGTCGGCTGCGTTGACCGCGTAGCCGTCGACCGTGGAGCGGCGGAAGTTGGGCAAGTCCTGGGCGGAATTGAGCTGTTCGGCCAGCACGCGATCCAGCGCATCGGCCGTGGCGATACGTTCCGTTTTGATGACCGGCGAGAAGTGTTCCAGAAAGAGCATCCACGCTTCGGGCGGCGTGCGCACGGTGAATAGTTCGGGCATAGGTCGGTTGGTTTTGGACAGTCAGATGGACGACGATCAGATGTGCATAGGAGTATAGCACATGTGGGGAAGTGAGGCCGCTTGGCCTGCACACAGCAATGCGCAATTTAGCGCTAATAGACCGCGGAACCAACCGGATACGGCGGATTGAGACGGACTACCTGCGAAAAATTCGCAGTCAATTTGGTTCGAAATTGGAATTTCTGGCCCGCACAAAGGGATTCAGTTCACGCCCTGAGAATCGTTGTCACACTAATAGAGACATCACTTGAACTTCGTACATTCCTCCAGCGCGAAAACCGGCGGGAATGTACGAAGTTCAAATAATGTGACAATAAGAGCCTATCGGAAAATTCGCTTGTGAGTTCCGACTCTTCCTCAGCCAGAGCGTTCGCCACAGAGAATTTTCGGAGGGATTCTATGGGCGTTCTCGGTCAAGCCCAGCTGTGCATGAAGTCTAGGGAAGCGTCTTGTCGTTATATCCCCCAAGATCATACATGTATTTGCGCGGGTTCCCTATGCAGGCAAAGGCGCCGCAGGGATCCTCAGTGCCTTCCTGAAATCCGCTGCGACGCCTTTGCTTCTCCCGGTCTCTCCTCCCCCCGTTCCCCTATCCGGGCAGCGTCCGACACTCTTCTTGCTTATTCGCCAACCTGGGCGAACAAGACCGTCGTGTCCATGTGGCGCAATTCGTCCAACCGCGTGACAAACGCATTGGCATCCTGGACGACGAACCGGGCGCCGGAGTCGATTTCAGCCTGGTACGCTTGGGCGCGCAGGGCGTCCATTTGAGTCGTGAACGCTTGCGCCTGCGTAGGCGCCGCTGCCATCTGGGCCGCCACCTGTTGCGTCTGATCCACAGCCATGGCGTTGAGGTCGCTTAGATACGAAATGAATTCGTTGGCATCCGCCGGAACGTTGCCGTTTTCCTGTGCCAGAGCGGATGCGACTATGACCCCTGCCAAAATGAGCGCGGTGACGAGCGCAACCGTCCAGAAACCGCTTTGTGACTTGATGGTGGTCATGAATTTTCGAGTTGACATGGTTCTCCTCCTTGAACTGGCGCGGTGCGCCTGCTATACTGACAGTAGCTCTTCTCCTCTATGATAGAATCTGGCCGTACCTTGAGCGTCGCGAGCAGGCATCCCGGGCGTCCTTTCAGCGTCCCAATGACGATGACGGCGATGTCGCAAGCCCGCTTCCTCCCATCAAGGAGGGGTCCGTGTCGCGTTTTACGCTGCAACTTCTGGGTCCACCCCACTTTCGGCAAGATGAAGCCCCCGTCTCGGTCATGCGCCGCAAGGGCGTCGCCTTGCTCGCCTATTTGGCCATGGACGAAGAGCCTCAGTCCCGCGACCTCCTCGCCACCTTGCTCTGGCCCGGCTACGGCCAGTCTCAGGCCCGGGGCAACCTGCGGCGCACCCTGTACGCCCTGAAATCCGCAATTGGCGAAGATGTTCTTGAAATTACCGAGAATGAGCTGACCCTGGTCGATTCCGAAGACGTCTGGTGCGACGTTCGCGTCTTCCGGCAAACGCTGGCAGGAATCCACGAAGACTCGATCGATACGGCTGCCTTGCGCACTGCGCTGGATCTCTATCGGGGAGACTTTCTCGAAGGGTTTTCGCTGGATGACAGCGCCGACTTCGACGCTTGGCAGATGCGCGCGGCGGACATGTTGCAGATGCTGTTCATCGAAGGAAGCGATCGTCTGATAACACAGCTTGGGGAGCAGAAAGCTTTCGACGAAGCTATCGCGGCCGCCCAGCGCACTCTTGCCATCCAGCCTGACCGTGAAGCGACTCACCGGATGCTGATGGAGTTGTATGCCCTACGCGGTGACCGGGCCTCGGCGTTGCGGCAGTTCGAACGCTGTGCGGCGGTGCTCAAAACGGAGCAAGGCCTGGACCCCGACGAACAGACGCAGGAACTCATGGCACGCATCCGCCGCGGCGCGTTTGGCCCTGCCCCTAGCATTGACGCGCTTGCCTTGTCGCAGCAGTTGCAGCGACGGCGGATTCCTGCCCTGCCCACCGGCTTTGTACCCCGCCGCCAGGATCAACAAGCGATCCTCGCTCGTCTGCAGGATCCTGCGTGTCGTCTGTTAACCCTGCTTGGCCCCGGGGGGATGGGCAAGACCTATCTGGCCACGCAAGCGGCGACCGAGTTGGCCGGTGA
>CAYZLP010000359.1:0-5533 GCA_964478635.1 uncultured Caldilineaceae bacterium | reverse complement strand
ATGCGCAGGTCTTCTTGATTTCAGGCTTCAATGCCATGCAGCGTGAGGATTTGCTCAAGCAGCGGTTGGCTGCCCTCGGCAGAATCATGCAAAATCTGCCTGCCGGCGCCCAGGTCTTCTACGAGGATGGAGGCTTCTATGAGCCCCGCCTCAGCCAGCTGGTCTATGCCACACTGGCGGACCGCATAGACATTTACAGCCTTAATGAGGATGAACTGCAGGCTCACCTCGGGCGCAGCGTGAATCCGCTCGACGCAGCCCAGGTTGTGGCCGCCCTGGTCGACCTGCAGCAGTTGATCCGCGTGCCCGTGATTGTCGTCCATTCCAGGTACTGGGCCCTTGCCTACGGCGACAACAGCCGGCGTTTCCGGCAGGCGCTCAGCGGCGGCGTCACCATGGCCACGAGCCGGTTCTGCTTTGGCGATGACTTCACGGCCCAGGATTACGCTGCGATCGCCCGGCTGCCCGCCAATCCCCAAGGCGCGGACTTTGCCGTAGCCGTGGCGGCGCTTCTGCCCGAACGGATCTGCTGCGTGCCTGTCGCCGCGGTGGACCCGCCCAATCCGACCACCGTCGGACTGGGAGACGCCTTTGTCGGCGGCTTTCTGCCTGCGCTCCTTGCTTAGCGCATAAATCGCCCTTGGCCGGCATCGTTTGCCGACGCTGGCCGCCACCACCTCTTCTTGTTTCCTAACCACCTGACCAGGATAATATCTGTGCCGCTGCCGGAGGCATGCACGCGGGGAAGGCGCTACAATGGTAGGCGGTTATTCGCGCCCTGCGCACTCTGGAGGCATCCATGTCGCGCTTTGTCGGTTTTGTCGGTCGCTTCACGCTGCTCCATGTTCTGACCTATGCCCTCTTCGGCCTGATCTTCATGAACATTAGCAACTACGCGGAAGCCTTTAGCCAACCGCCATTGAACCAGCTCATGCGGCCGGTCGATGATCCGCGCATTGTCTGGGGAGTGCCCATGCAGCTTCTGCGCGGCGCGCTGCTCGGTGCGGTCTTCTTTCCCTTTCGCGTCGGCATGCTGGATGGGCGCTGGGGGTGGGCCAAACTTTGGGCCCTGCTCTGGGTCTGGACCGGCATCGCAGCCGTGTCGCCAGGCCCCGGTACCTTGGAAGGCTGGATCTACTCGACCATCGGTTTCGGCGATCCCCGGGTCGGTTTGCCCGAAATCACAACCCAGATGCTGGCTTTCTCCTGGTTGTTTTGGACCTGGGAGAAACGGCGGGAACGACTCGTAACAAAGCCGGTTGCGGATGGCCCTGCGCCTGCGCGACCGGCACCATTCTAATGCCCGAACCAATGGGCACGGATCATATCGAAGGAATTGGTTCACCAAAGCAGTTTCGATTGAATTGATATGCTTCAGCCGCGCGGGGGAATCCCTGACCTCCCCTCTTCGTCAGGCTCTCGGGTAGCGGCGAGGCGTCACAACCAAGGAAAGGACCGGGGCGGCAATGGAATTTGGCGTACCCACTGAGATACGCGACCGCGAGCGGCGCGTGGCCCTGACGCCATCGGGCGTACTTAGCCTGAAGCGGGCGGGACATACCGTTTACATCGAGCATGACGCCGGCGCGGAGGCCGGTTTTGCCGATGACGAGTATCGGGACGCGGGCGGACAGATCGTCTACTCGGCTGCTGAAGCCTACGGCCGGGCCGACGTTGTCGTAAAGGTCGCCCGCCCGACCGCGGAGGAACACGATCTCTTCCGTCGGGGACAGACGATCTTCAGCTTTTTCTACCTGCCCGTCGCGTCCAGCGACATCATCCACGCCCTGGAGGAGCGCCAGATCACGGCCATCGCCTTCGAGATGATTCAGGAGGACGATGGGCGTCAGACGGTTCTCCTGCCCACGAGCGAGGTGGCCGGAAGGCTGGCGCCCATCATCGCCGGCCGCATGTTAATGAATGACCGGGGCGGACGGGGCGTGCTGCTAAGCGGCATTCCCGGCGTCCCGCCAGCAGCCGTCGTCGTGATCGGGGCCGGGGTGCTGGGGACCAATGCCGCCCGTGCCTTCCTGGGCATGCGGGCCGAGGTCACGGTCTTGGATCGCGACCTGCAGCGTTTGCAGGCGTTTGACGATCTCTTGGACGGCCGGGCCACGACCATGCTCTCCAACAACTACAATATCCGCCGGGCTGTGGCCTTCGCCGATGTCCTGATTGGCGCGGTGCAGACGCCGGGTGGGCGCTCGCCGATTCTGGTGACCGAGGAGATGGTCAAGCGCATGCGCCCCGGTTCGTTGATCATCGATTTCTCCATCAACAGCGGCGGGTGCGTCGAAACGAGCCGGCCCACCACCCTGCGCGACCCCATCTACGTGACCCACGGCGTGATCCACCACTGTGTGCCCAACATCACGTCGAGCGTGGCGCGCACGGCCAGCTACGCCCTCAATAATGCCGCGCTGCCCTATCTGCGCGCGATCGGGGAGTCGGGCCGGACGCGGGTCATCCAAGAGATGCCGGCCATGCGCCGGGGCGTCAACTTCTACGAAGGCAAGCTGGCCAATCCCGACATTGCCGCCGCGCTCGGACGTCCCCTCGCTATTGATCTGACAGGGGAGGCGCCGGCATGAACTGGGAAACTATCTATCGCCGCAAAGTGACGGATGCCGCCACGGCCCTCTCCAACGTCAAGTCCGGCCAGCGCCTATACGTGGGCGGCGGCGCCGGCGTGCCGAGCGTCCTGATCGACGCCCTGGTCAACCGGGCCGGTGAGTTGCGCAACGTCGAGATCACCCATATCCTGACCTTTGCCGATGCGCCTTACGTCCGGCCCGAGTATGCCGAATCCTTTCGGCACAACGCGCTCTTCATCGGCGCATCCGTGCGCGAAGCCGTCCAGGCCGGGCGTGCCGACTTCACGCCCATCTTCCTGTCCGAGATCCCCAGCCTCTTTCGCAACGGCACGCTGCCCATCGATGTGGCCCTTGTCAGCCTCTCGCCGCCAGACGAACATGGCTTCTGCAGCTTCGGGGTGGAGGTGGGTACCACAAAACCTGCAGCCGAAGCCGCGCGCATCATCATTGCCGAGATCAACCCGCGGATGCCGCGCACCCTGGGTGATTCTTTCATCCACGTCAGTCGCCTCCACTCCATCGTAGAGGTTGACTATCCGCTACCGGAAGCGCCCCAGGGCGGCACGGCCGACGTCTTCATGCAGGTTGGTCAGCACATTGCCGAAATGATCCCCGACGGCGCCACGCTGCAAATGGGCATCGGCAGCATTCCCGATGCGGTCCTCCGCAACCTGGGAAGCCACAAAGATCTGGGCATCCACACGGAGCTCTTCTCCGACGGTCTGATCGACATGGTTGAGAACGGCGTGATTACCTGCGCGCGCAAGTCCTTTCACCCGGGCAAGATCATTGCCGGCTTTCTCTTCGGCTCCAAGCGGCTCTACAGTTTTGTGGACAACAATCCACTAATCGAACTGCATCCGACCGACTATGTGAACGATCCCTTCAACATCGCCCGCAACGAGAAGATGGTCGCCATCAACTCGGCGCTGCAGATCGACCTGACGGGGCAGGTCTGCGCCGACTCCATCGGCACCCGCTTCTACAGCGGCGTGGGCGGCCAGGTGGACTTCATCCGCGGCGCGGCCCGGTCAAAAGGCGGTCTGCCCATCATCGCCTTCACCTCTACGGCCAAGGGCGATACCATCAGCCGCATCGTGCCCATGCTGACCCAGGGTGCCGGGGTCGTGACCTCGCGCAATGACGTACACTACATCGCCACGGAGTACGGCGTAGCTTCGCTCCACGGCAAGTCGGTGCAGCAGCGCGTCCATGAACTCGTGGGCGTCGCCCATCCCAAGTTCCGCGAGGATTTGATGCGTTCGGCCCGGGAGTTGGGTTATATTTAGCCAGTCAAGATTATGAGGGCGTGCACTTCGCAGGTCATCGCTACCCTTGTGACTTCTCTGCTTGAAGGGGAACGTCTCGCTGGTGGTGATGACCTGCGAAATGTGTGTCGCCATCCTCGCTGGGTTTGACCATAAGCTTCCACCATGTCGCCATGTGACCCTCCTGCCCGGCACCGGTTTGGCGCTGGGCGCGCCCGGATTTCGGACCATCCGCAAATTGATCCATTCTTGGCGGAACAATTGCCGATCGGCTGCCGTCATGAAATTGGCGACGCAGATTGAACTGGGCAGATTGAACTGGGCGGCTTGAACCGGGCGGCTTGAACCGGCATCAATCGTCATGAGACGGTCCAACATCAGCGTCGGCGATGCAGTACAATGGAGGTAGTCTTCCGCCAACGCCCGGTTGTGGGCAGGAAGCGGAACCTCTGAACCAGCGCAAACTTTTTCCGGGGCTCGACGGGTGGGCGTACACCCAACCCAAGGCCCCGGGAAAGGGCTAATGAAACGGTGGCGAACCATGCGTACCAAATTCTCGCCGGAAGTGTTCACAAATAGGCGCACTTCCTTTCCCCTACAATCCACGCTGCAATTGATCGGCCTGCTGGCTTTGACCCTGCTTGTGGCCGGTTGTCTGCCGGTAGTTGCCATTGAAACTACGCCGGAGCCGATTCTCGTGCCGGTGGAAGTTCCGGTCATCGCCGTGGCGCCCGCGTCGGGCCCTCCGGGCACATCCGTCGCGGTCTCGGGCGCAGGCTGGGACGAAGACGAGGTCGTCTACGTCAAGCTGGAAGCGCTCGTCGCTGACGCAACCTCGGACGCGACCCAGATCGGAGATGCGGCGGTCGAAGAATTGACGGTTGCCGTCGTAACGGCCAATGAAAACGGCCGCTTTGACGCGTCATTCCTCTATCCGTTGGAAGGTTTCTGGGCGGAGCAGACCGACGTGGTCATCATCGCCACGTCGCTCAAGCGTGAGTCGCCCGCAACCGCCGCCTTCGTGGTCACGACCGGGCCGGTCATGACCGAGACGCCCGAACCGACGGCGACGGCGACTCCCACACCCGTGCCCACGGTCGCCGCTACGCCCGTCAAGGCCACGCCGACCCGGGCGCCCGGCGCCGCGAATATCGCCACGGTCACCAGTTCAGCCCTGAATCTGCGCAGCGGTCCCTCCAGTTCTTACGCAATTCTGCGGACCCTGTCCAACGGCGACCGACTCACGGTGTTGGGGCAGAGCCCCAACGCCTATTGGTTGCTCGTCCGGACGACGGACGGTCTGGAAGGGTGGGTGGCGCGGCCCTATACCGACTTCACCGCCCAGGCGCCCACCGTCTCCGTGACCCAGCCGACGCCCTATCCGACGCCGACCCATACGCCGATTCCCAGTCAGGTCTGGTATGGCGAGTATTTTGCCAACAAAGATCTGGCCGGTACGCCGGTCTTGGTGCGCAATGACAGCAGCATCAACTTCGACTGGGGCTACGGCTCGCCCGGCGCCGGGGTGCCGAGCGACTACTTCTCGGCTCGCTGGACCCAGAACATCTACTTCAACGCCGGCAACTATCGCTTCTACGCCAGCGTCGACGACGGCGTGCGCATCTTTATCGACGGACAGCCCCTGATCGATGAATGGCGCCTGGCCAGCGG
>CAYZLP010000358.1:0-5535 GCA_964478635.1 uncultured Caldilineaceae bacterium | reverse complement strand
GTCCAACCTTGCTGGGTCAAACCTTCCAGAAAGAGGTTTGCGCCCCCCCGGCCGCTTCCGGGAAGGTGGCCTTAGGAGATCCTGGCCATGGCAGCAACCCTTCCCGGAAGCTTTTTTGCGTACAGATCATCTTCCTGGAAGACCGGGCAGGTATTTTCCTGGATTTGCATCAATCTCCTGCTGGCTGGGGCGTACCGCCGCTTTGCGTCTCTTGTTCGATTTCGCGTTGGGCCGCCTCTTGGGCTTCCTTGCGGGCCAGACGTTTGGCGGACCAGTTGTCGAGCCGGCCCACGACCATGCTGTAGCCCACCGGCACGACCATGAGCGTCAGCAGTGTGCTGGTCAGCATGCCGCCCATGATGGCCGTGCCCATGGGCGAGCGGAACTCGCCGGCCGCGCCCAAGCCCAACACCACAGGAATCATGGCCAGAATCAGGGAGAAGGCCGTCATGAGAATCGGGCGCAGGCGCACGGGACCGGCAATGCGCATAGCTTCGTCCGCGCTCTTGCCCTTGGCCCGTTCCTTGTTGGCAAAATCGACCAGCAGAATCGAGTTCTTGGTTACCAGGCCCATGAGCATGATGAAGCCAATGAAGGCCGTCATGTCCAGGGGACGACCGGTGAGCACCAGCGCCAGAATCGCGCCGATGACGGAGAGGGGCATGGCCAGCATGATGATGACCGGCTGAATGAAGCTGCCGAATTGACTGGCCAGCACCATGTAGACGAAGATGATAGAGAGCAACAGCGCCAGCGAAAGATTCTGGAAGGACTCTTGCTGGATCTCGGCGTCCCCCCCCAGACTCAACTCCACGTTGGGTGGTACATCCAGGCTTGGCAAGAGCGCCGCAACTTCGGTTTGCACCTCGGCCAGATCCCGATCGACCACGTTGAAGCCGATGGAGACGGCCGGCTGGCGATCGACCCGGGCAATCTGGGTCGGTCCCGTAGTAAAGCTGGCCGTGGCCACGTTGCGCAGGGGCACGAACTGACCGGTCGGCGTGGCCAGCTTAATGTCCATGACGCTTTCCACGTCGTTGCGCTCCGCTTCATTGAGACGCACCACAATGTCGGCTTCATTGCCCGCGCCACGGTAGCTGGAAGCCGTCTGCCCGCTGACCAGCGTGCGCACGGTCGAGCCGACCTGGGCCGCGCTCAGGCCGAAGTTGCCCGCCTTTTGGGGATCGACATTGACCTGCATTTCCGGCTGCCCGGTCTTGTAGCTGACCGAGATGTCGGTGACGCCTTCAATCTGGGCCAGCTGACTGGCTACATCTTCGGCGGTCTGGCCCAAGGCTTCGTAGCTACCGGAATAGGCCACGGCCTCCAGAATAATGTCCCGCGCACCCAGGAAGGTGTCACCGCCGGTCAAGTCGTCGGCCAGTTGGAAGCTGATGCCGGGGACGCCGGCCAGGGGCACGCGTAGCTGGTCGATGATGTCCCGGCTGGAGACTTCCGCTTCGGCGCCGCCTATCACCTGGACCACGAAATTGGCAACATTGGGCGAACTGGTCTCGCCGATGGTGGTGAAGACCGCGTCGATATCGGGGTGGCTGCGAATGATCTCCTCGACCTTGATCGCCTCCTCTTCGGTGACGCCCAGGGGGGTGCCCGGCGGCAGTTCCATGCCGACTTCGAACTGGCCCTGGTCGATATCAGGCAGGAAGGCCTGATTGATGAAGCGGACGCTGTAGAAGCTGACAACCACAACCAGAATCGTTGCGATCACCACGATCCACTTGTGATCCATGGCGAAGTTCAGCGAGCGCGCATAGAGCCGATCCAGAAAAGTGCGCCCCGCGATCTCCTGAGACATGTCATCGTTGATCTCACCCTCGTTCTCGCTTGGCTTGAAGAAATAGGCGCTGAGCATGGGCGCCATGGTCAACGCTTCAAAGGTAGAGACGATGATGGCCAGCGAGACCGTCAGGCCAAAGTCCCGGAAGAAGCGGCCGATGATGCCCTGGGCATAGGCCACGGGCAGGAAGACGGCCAGAATCGTGGCCGACGTGGCCAATACCGGCAGCAGCACCTCGACCGTGCCCTTGCTGGCAGCCTCTTTCGGGTGGTAACCTCGCTCGATCCAGCGCATGATATTCTCGCGCACGACAATGCCGTCGTCGATAACCAAACCGACCACCAGGGCCAGCGCCAGGAGGGAGATTTGGTTTAAGGAGATATTGAGCAGGTCCATGAAGAAGAGCGTCGAGATCATAATGACCGGCAGGCCGGCAATCGTGATCAGCGTACTGCGTATGTTGCGGAAGAAGAAGAGGATCACCAGACTGGCCAGGAGCGAAGCCCAGAGCAGATCCTCCACCGCGCCGTCGGCCGAGGCTTCAATCTGATCGGCCAGATCGCCGCCGATGACGATCTCCCAGTCGGGGTTGGCCTCGCCGATCTTGACCAGCTCTGCCTTGATCTCCCGGGAGACGGCCAGCGTGTTGGTGTCGCTCGCCTCGCGTACGCTGAGCACGATCGAATCTTCGCCGTTGAGGCGCGTAATCGAGTCACGTTCTTCGAAGTCGTCGACGACCGTGGCTACATCTCGCACATAGATGGGCGTCACGCCCGGCCGGACCACCGTGTCGCGGATCTCCTCGACCGTGAGATATTCACCTGGCGTGCGGATCAGGAGTTCGGTATCGGCTTCAATGACCGACCCGCCGGGAATGTTGACGTTGCGGAGTTGAAGGGCGCGTACGATTTCGTCGACCGCAACCCGTCGGGCCTCCATGGCATCCTTGTCGACCTCGACCCGGATCTCCCGGACTTCGCCGCCATTGACTTCGACCTCGGCCACGCCGTCGACGCGCATGATAGGCGTCTGGACATACTCTTCGACCTGGGCGCGCAACTCGTCGGGTGGGGTCGCGCCCGTGCGGTCGGCAACGGCCAGGAGCATGACCGGCGCTTGCGTGGGATTGAAGCGGCGGACGACGGGCTCCTCCGCATCGGCAGGCAGGCGGTTGCGTAGAATGCCCACCTCCTCCCGCACGTCCTGCACCGCTTGAATCGCCGGCGTGTCCAGCTTGAAGGCGAGAATCACCGTGCTGACGCTTTCGGCCGATATGGACGAAATCTCATCGAGACCGGCCACCGCGCTCAATTCTTCTTCGATGATTTCGGTGATTTGGCTTTCGACCTCTTCGGGTCCTGCTCCCGGATAGACCGTCGTCACGACCACAACGGGAAAATCCACATCCGGAAAGAGATCGACCGGCATGGTCGCATAGGAGAGCGAACCCAGCACGACCCCGGCCAACAAGACCATGGTCATGAAGACAGGTTGGCGAATGGCAATATCCCAAAGTTTCATAGCATACTCGCTAGTTTCTCATAATGCGTCATCTGTACCCGACAATTCGGCCCATCGCCCACGCATCACGCATTCCGACTACGATCCAATCTCTACTGTGCAATCTCTACAGTCGCAAACATGCCCGGCGCCAGTTCCTCCGCCTCATCCACCGGTTGGATGGTGACGTTGATCGTGCGCGTCGCCGGGTCGAGTTCGGGTGCAATCCGGATGACCTCGCCGGCGAAGGTGCGCCCGGGATAGGCGTCTACGCGGATCGCAACGGGAATGCCCAAAGAGACTTCGCTCAAGCGAGATTCTTCCACCGCCACCACGACCTCGTTTTCGGGCGAGAGGAGCTGCAAAACCGGCGCGCCGGGCCCGACCATGGCCCCTTCGGCCAGGTTGAGGCTGGCGACGGTGCCGTCCACCGGCGCGGTGATGAGCGTCTTGTCGAGTTGAAGCTGACTCAGATAGAGGGCGGTTTCGGCCTGCTTGACCTGGGCCTCCAGCGCCCGAATCTGCGCGTCTTCCGGGCCCCGTTCCAGCCGTTCGAGCTGGGCCCGGGCATTGGCCAGTTGGGCGTAGGCGCCCGAAATGACGTCATTGGTCGAGCCCTTCAGCACCTTGTCGTACTGGGCCTGGGCGGCTTCCACAGCCAGCGTCGCCTGCTGCAGCTGAAGGCTTTCAGGCAATGCGCCGATGAAGGGGCTGCCCTTGACTCGGTTGTAGGCCGCCTGAGCGACGGTAACTGCGGCCTCGGCCTGCTTGAGCTGCGCCAGCGCGGCCCGCCGATCCTCTTCGGTTGCGCCCTCGACGGCCCGCGTGTAGGCCGCGGCCGCAGCATTTACTGCAGCCCGGGCCGCTTCCAAGTCGGCCTCCTCCGGTTCCGACTGATCCAACACCAGATCGAGTTGGGCCTGAACCGCCTGCAGGGCGGCCAATGCCTGGGCGCGCTGGGCTTCTAGGGTGGAGCCGTCAATCTCGACGAGCAAGTCGCCGGCCTGCACGAAGTCGCCGACCTCGGGCATGATGTTCAGCACCATGCCGTTGACCTCGGCCACGACGTCGACGCGGTTCTTGGCGATGATTTCGGCCGTATACGACAGAGAGCTGCCTGCTGGAGCAGCGCTCTCGGACGACTCATCTTCGCGCGCGGTCGTTGCTGCTTCGTTATTATTCGCCACAGTGCTCGCCACACTGCTCGCTGCACCGGCGGCAGCGGCATCATCCGTACTTGTGGTCGACGTCGCTTCATCGGCTGCATCTCTGGTTGCCTCTCCGCTCTCGGCGGCAATTGCCGGGCTCTCCGTGCGGGCTGCGTTGACCTGGACGCTCTCCCCGACGACATAGGGAGTAGCTTCGAATTCCGCCGGTCCCTCCTCGCCGTTGCCAAACGATGGCATAGAGCATGACGCCAGCAGCAACATGGCGACGAAGAGCAGCGCCACAGGTGCGGCGACGCGACCCAACTCTTTTTGCATACGTACTGAATTCATAGAATCTATTGCTCGCTATCGTTGAAAAGCGGTCTGGGCAACCGAAAGCCGGGATAGATTGTCAATCATCAAACGATCGGGCAATGCCCTGTAAGTAGAGAGAAAGCGTGTGTTCGATAATTTCATCCCGCGGCGGCATAAAAATATCTTCTCCGCCGCATTCGAAGAGCAAGCGCTGGGCGTAGAAGCTGTTCATCATCCCGACCAGACTGAGGATCGAGAGATCGATATCCAGGTCGGCGCGGAAAATTCCCCGATCGATGCCATCCTGCAAAATTGACCGGAAGGGCTGCATGAAGGCTTGGCGGTGTTCGTGGAAGAATCCGCTCAATTCGCCGTCAAATTCGCCTGCCCGGCGCAGGGCATTCAAGGCAATGATGCCCCGGTCGGACACGCTATCGACATAGGTCTCGATGATCGCCCGCAGCCGCTCGGACACGGAACGTTCAGATGCAGCGGCTGCTTCGGTGAGCTGGCGTTGCAGGAGCGTCATGTCCCGTTCCAGAACGCTGAGATAGATCTCGCGCTTATCTTGGAAGTAGTGATACAGTGTACTTTTGGCAACGCCGCTATGCTTGGATAGCTCGCGCATGGACAGGCCGGCATAGCCGCGTTCTGCAATGAGATGCTCGGCCGCATCGAGAATGATGTCTCTGGAATTTGTCGGGAATGTTTCGGTCACCATGCGATCTTTTGATTTCCCCAATCCGGGAATGATTCATACTTGACAGTCACCCG
>CAYZLP010000357.1:0-5547 GCA_964478635.1 uncultured Caldilineaceae bacterium | reverse complement strand
GACCGCACTGGCTGGCGGCGCCTATCTCTTTGTGCTCATGGTTCAGCTCCTGGCCATCTTCTGGACGCAAAGTCGCGGACCCGTGCTGGGGCTCCTGGCCGGTCTCTACCTTTTTGTGCTGCTGCTCTTTAGCGCCCTGCGCCCCAAACACTACCGTCTTTGGACGTCGGGTTGGGTCGGGATGGGCTTGCTGGGCGTGGTCATGCTGGTGCTCATGAACACGACAACGCTCTTTAGCGGCGTGCAGTCGGTCGATTCCCTGGCGCGTCTAAGCACGTTGCTCGATCTGGAGAGCAATACGGCCCAGGTGCGCGTCAACATTTGGCAGGGCGCGGCCGACATGGTCGCCCCCCACGAACCGCTCGTCCGGCCCGACGGCACCACCGATCGTCTCAACACCCTGCGGCCGCTGGTGGGGTATGGTCCTGAAGCCATGTGGGTTGCTTACAACCCCTTCTATCCGGTGACGCTGGCCCATTACGAGGCGCGCAATGCCAGCCCGGATCGCTCCCATAACGAGACGTGGGATGCGCTGGTGATCACGGGGCTTCTCGGCTTTATTGCCTATATGTGGCTCTTTATCGCCATCTTCTATTGGTCCCTGCGCTGGTTGGGGTTGCTGGTCAACCGGCGGGACCGTATTCTGTTTGGCGCGCTGCTGGCCGGCTTCAGCCTGTTGTTCATCGTCGTCTTCTACCTTTTTGACGGTAGCTGGCGCTTCCTGGGCGTGGCCTTGCCGGCCGGGATGATCCTGGGGCTGGCAGTCTACATCACGGCTGCGGCTTTCCTACATGACGACACCCGTGATGACGCGCGCGATTTCCCGCGACAGATCCTCCTGCTGACCCTGCTGGTTACCATGGTGGCCCACTTTGTGGAGATTCATTTCGGCATCGCCATTGCGGCCACTCGCAGCTATTTCTGGGTCATGACCGGCTTGCTGCTCGTGGTCGGCATGGGCTGGGTCAGGCCCGAGGCGTACGCCGTGGTCGATGAAGTTGCGGAGAATGGTGCTGACTGGGCCAAGACCGCGGCCGCCGGCCAGGCGAAGCGCAAGCGGGGCGCGCGCGCCCCGATGAGCTTGGGGATGCTTCCCCTCACCTCGGTGACGGTCATGACCGACCTGCTCATCTTTCTGACGCTGGTCTTTACTTATACGACCAATAGTACGGGGGCAGAAAGCCCATTCGCCATCTTGCGCATTAGCGTCATGCACCCGGGAAGCCTGGACCGTCCGGCGATCTTGCTGCTGCTGCTCTTTACCTGGCTGGTGGCGGCTACCGTCGGCATGACGACCGAATCTCTGCGTCATCGTCAGACCCCGCCGGCCGCCTGGTGGTTGCGGGGCTTTCTCGTCCACGCCGCCGTTGTCTGGGGCGGCTGGTTGTTCTACAGTCTGATCCAGGCGTGGCGTCTGGTGCCGGGACTGGCCGGTACGGGCCTGGATGAGCAACTCGATCTCATTGCGGGCCATTTTGCGCTCTTCACTTGGCTGCTCATCGGCTGGGCTTTGGCGGCTGCGACTGTATACAGCTGGCCGGTTCTCCGGGCCCGGGGTGTGGCCGTGGCCAACCGACTTTTGCCCAGTCTGGCTGCAGGGGCCCTTGCCGCGGCCGCTGCGATCTTTGTCATCCTGACCGTCAATATCGGCCTGGTCCGGGCCGACGTGATCTATAAGCAGGGGCAGCAATTCGACAGCCAGCGCAACTGGACCACCAGCGTCGAACTCTACCGGCGCGCCCTGGCCTCCCGCACCACAGAGGATCACTACATGCTCTTCCTGGGGCGCAGCCTGCTGGAGCGCGCCAAAGAGGTCGGGCCGAGTGACGTTTCGCTGCTGAGCGAAGCGCCCACGCTGGACGAGGTGCTAGCCCTGGACCAGGCTGCCGTGGCCCAGCTTGGCCAGCAGGATCTGCTGCGCGCGGCGGAAACCGTCCTGCTCGAAGCCCAAAGCGTCAATCCGCTCAACACGGATCATACGGCCAATCTGGCCCGGCTCTACCGCACATGGGCCGAACTCTCTGCCGATCCGGAAATGCAGCAAGCGCTGCTGGACGAGAGCATCGCCATGTACGAAATGGCCGTGACCCTGAGTCCCAACAACGTGCGCTTGTGGAACGAGAAGGCCAATGCGCACCTGGCACGGGGGGAGCGCGACGTCGCCGAACAGCTCTACCTGCAAAACCTGGCCAAGGACGATCTCTACGACGAGACGTATGTCCTGTTGGCCGATATGTACAGCCGCCGGGGCGAGAATGAAGCGGTCATCGATCTGTTGGAGGCCGGCATCGAGAAGCTGGGAGCCAGCCCGGCCCGTCGCATCCGGCCTTCCCCCCAGATGTATAGCTATCTGAGCGTGGCCCTGGCCCGTGCTGGCCGGCTGGAAGAGGCCATTGGAGCGAATGAGGAAATTCTGACGCGCCAGCCCAACAACGTGGCGGCCCTACGCAATATCGCCATCATCTACCGCGATCTGGGTGATGAGACCGGCGACCCCGCCTACTATGCCGAAGGACTGGCCGCCGTCGACCGGGCCCTGGCGTTCGTCAACCCGAATCGAAGCGGCGACGTCCGCGACCTGCGGCAGGTGGCGTTGGAGTTGAATCAACGTCTGGGCGACACGGCTGCCAGCATGGCCCAATATCAGGCCCTCTTTGAGTTGACCGGCGATCCGAATGCGCTGCGCAACCTCTACAACCTAGCCATTGAGCAGGGTGAGTGGGCGGCGGCAGCCGAGGCCCTGACCGGTCTGATGACGGTGGAGCCCGGCGACTATCACCATCCCTTGGCCATGGCCCAGGTGCTCCGCCAGCTGGATAGACCGACGGACGCCCTCCCCTTTGCCGAACAGGCCCTGGAAATGGCGCCGGCCGCAGAACAGGCCTCGATTGCGGAATTGATTACCGCGCTGCAGGGAGAGAATTGCCGGCCTATGACATCGTACATTCTCATGGCTGCGGCAGCCCTGATCTTTGCCATCGGCAGCACGCCGCTGCTGCGGCGGTTGGCCTTGCAGACCGGCGTCATCGACGCCCCCGCCACGCGTAAGCTGCACGCCAACCCCGTCCCCCTCTTGGGAGGGGCAGCCATCTATCTGGCCTTCATTCTTGCGCTGCTCTTCTTCGGCGACCGGGCCTACATCAACGAGGTCGTTGGCATCTTTGTGGGCGCGAGCCTCATGAGCCTCATGGGCCTGGTGGATGACGCCTGGGGGCTCGGGAGCTATATCAAACTGGCCGGCCAACTGCTGGCCGCGGGCATTCTGATCTTCAGCGGCGTGCAGGTCAAGCTTTTCGGCAACTGGATCGATATAGCCCTGACCCTATTCTGGGTGGTCGCCATCACCAATGCCCTCAATCTGCTCGACAACATGGACGGCCTGTCGGGCGGCATCGCCATGATCGCCTCGGTCTTCTTCACGCTCCTGGCAGCCTTGAGCGATCAGTATCTGGTCGGCGCCCTGGCGGCAGCTCTGGCCGGCGCCTGCGCAGGCTTTCTCTTTTACAACTGGAATCCTGCCCATGTCTTCATGGGCGACGCCGGCAGCCTCTTCCTGGGCTTTCTGTTGGCCGCCGTAGGCATCAAGCTGCGCTTTCCGGCCAACAGCAACACCATTACCTGGATGATTCCGGTCCTGGTGCTGGCTCTGCCGATCTTCGATACGACGCTCGTCTTCCTGAGCCGGTTGCGGCGGGGCAAGAACCCGTTGACCACACCGGGAAAAGATCACATCAGCCACCGTTTGGCCCGCATGACCGGCAGCCGGCGGGAGGCGGTGCTTATCTGCTATCTGATTGCGGGCGCGGCCGGGCTGACGGGCGTCTTTGTGAGCCAGGCCATATTGGTGGAGGCTGTGGTCCTCGGTGGCAGCGTGATGGCGATTGCGCTCTACTGTCTCTGGTGGCTGGAGGCGCGTCACCCGGCCGAAACTGGATAAGGGGCGCCGGATGCTTGGGGCATTCGGTTACTTACGCAGAACCAGCGACTGTGTATCGTAGAATGATGTTATCGCTGCAGCCATACTTTTTCGGGAGGCATTCTTTTGAAATTTGTACCCAATATCTCCATGCAAGTCGTTGGCAGAAAGACTGCCAGGCAAGGGTTCCTGTTGTTGCTGGCCGTGATCGCGGTCTTGGCGCTGGCGGCCTGTGGGGGCGCTTCCCCGGCGCCGGTCGCAGACGAAGCGCCGCCGGCTGAGGCTACCAGCGCGGAGCGCGCCGCCGGCACCACGGCCGAAGAGCAGGCGACCGGAACGGCAATGCCCGCGGCCGCGGCCGACGGCGAGCGCCCCCTTGCCGAACTGGCGCCGGCCGAGCGCAACGGCATGTTCACGGAGCCCCCGGATCTGACCATCGATCCCGCTGCGAACTACTATGCGACCATCGCCACGGAAAAGGGCGACATCGTCGTCCAACTCTTCGCCGACCGCGCGCCGGTGACCGTCAATAACTTTGTCTATCTGGCCAATCAGGGTTTCTACGACGGCACGACCTTCCACCGGGTCTTGGACGGTTTCATGGCCCAAGCCGGTGATCCGACCGGCACGGGGGCGGGCGGCCCGGGTTACCAATTCCAGGACGAATTTGCTCCCGGCCTGGTCTTCGACCGCCCCGGGTTGCTGGCCATGGCCAATGCCGGCCCGGGCACCAATGGCAGCCAGTTTTTCATTACCTTCTCCCCCACCGATTGGCTCGACGGTCGCCACACGATCTTTGGCGAGGTCGTCGAGGGCAACGAGGCGCTCGGTCAATTGACCCGGCGCGACCCGTCGGCGGCGCCGGATATCGAGGGTGACCTGATTGAGGCCATCTATATTGAAACGCGGGATGAAAGCGTATTGCCGACACCGACGCCCTTGCCGCCGACGCCAACGCCCTACGCACCGACCAGCCTGGAGGGTGATCGTCCCTTGTCCGATGTGCCCGTCGAGGAGCGAGACAGCTACTTCAATACGCCGCCCGACCTGGTGATCGATCCCGCGAAGAATTATGCCGCGACCATCGTCACGAGCCGCGGTGATCTGGAGATCGAACTGAACACGGTAGAGGCGCCCACCGCGGTTAACAATTTCGTCGTGCTGGCCAATCTCGGATTCTATGACGGCCTGCCCCTGATCGTTGTGCCCGAGCAAGTGGTGCTCTTCGGCGCCTTGAACGATGATCAGGCTTCTGACGTGGGCTATACCTTTACGCCTGAGCTAGGGCTGGAGCCTGTTCGGGGCTCTTTGGCCTACGTGGCGCTTCAACCCGTGCCCAATGAGCCGCCGGCCAGCAGCGGCAGCCAGATTCTGATCGCGCTCATGGATCCGCCGGCCGAAACGGCGCAGCTCTATAGCTTCTTCGGGGTCGTCGTGGCCGGGGACGAGTTGCTTGACACGCTGACGTCGGAGGATATCATCGAGACGATCACGATCCGGGAAGAGTAGGTTTTGGCAACGATTCCCGGCCAATTCCGTAATGGTTACTGTTCAGCCACCGAAAAGATAGAACGCGGATTAGGCGGACTTCGGCGTGAGACTTCGGCGTGAGACTTCGGCGTGAGCTCAGT
>CAYZLP010000356.1:0-5559 GCA_964478635.1 uncultured Caldilineaceae bacterium | reverse complement strand
CCATGGATCCTACGTCCGGCGGATCGGGTATCGAAAGCGTCTTGAACGCCCAGACAGGCCCGGCGGTGCGACCGCCGCGCTCATCGACGGAGACGACCTGCCAGAAGTACTGGGTACCTTGCACCAAGGACGTGGGCTGGACGAACGATTCGGTCGTGGATGTGAACAGCGCGTCCGGCGTGTCGTCGTCCGCTTCCAAATAGACCTCGAAGACGTACGCATCCCCTTCGGGATCCTCCCCCGCCTGCCAGATCAGATCGGGATTCAGGCTTTGTTCGACCGAAGCGTCAATCGGCCAGGGATCGTCGGCGATGGCCGGCGCGGCGTTCATCAGGGCGGCGAAGGGCAGAAAGGTGCGCTGCAGTTGGCGCATGATGGGCAGATAGTAGCGCAGCAGCGTGTCGCCCTCTTCCTCCTGGGCGTAAAGAACTCGAGGTGCGGCCAAAAACGTTCCGATCACCAGCAGCAAAATTACGGACAAAATCATGCGCCTTCGCAACCGCAGTGTAGACTGCAATTTACGAATCCAACCGGGCTTCTCCATCAGAACCTACTCCATCGTTATGTCAGGGTCACATAGCAGGCGTGCAAGCCATAGCGGCATGCAGCCGAGAATCCGGATCAGTATAGCCAATCCGGGGCCGAATAGGCCAGTATCGCCGGATCGATCTGTGTCACCAGCGCGAATCGACCGCCGGAGTCAGCAACGTGATCCGGGACAAATTCAACATGTCGCCCAGAAGATTCCCATCGCCGTCAAATATGGGCAGACGGTCGCCATCCTCCCGCCCATACAAGCCGAAAATCAGGGGGAACTCGCCCGCCGGCGCCTCGGCGTCCAGCGGGATGCGATAGTGTCCCACGGCCACGTCGCCCGCCTCCCAATCCGTCACAGGTCCCTCGCTGCACGCCACGGCCGTATCCCGTTGGCCCAGCTTGCGGGCTTCATCGCCGAGCACCTGGGTGAAGAGCACCAGATCCTGTTCGGGCGCGGCCAATAGCTCCCAGCGCAGCAATAGGGAAAGGGCATCCCCCGGCTGCGCTTCGTCCCGATAAAGGCGGTAGCCGGTTAGGGCCAGCTCATCACCAAAGCGGTAGTAGACCGGATCGAGGTCCGGATCGAGTTCGGGCACGACCGGATGGAGATCCGGATCGGCCAGATCCTGGTCGAACGCTGCGGCATATTCCTCGGCTTGATAGCGGACCGGCGGCTCCACATGCTCGTGGTTGCGGCCGTAGAGTTCGATTCCCAGGCGGTCGCCCACATAGATCTCGCCTCGCTTCACATAGCGGTCGCCCATGGCTTCGCGCAGTTCGGCCTGGTCCTCGGGCCGCTCTACCGTTTCCAGAATCACCCAGTCCGGATTCTCTTCACACAGTTCAGCGCTACGCGTGTACCAGGCGCCGATCCAATCCCGGATATTGGTGTTGTAGCTGCCCTGCAGGACGCCGGCGTCGTACAGCATACCGACCGTCTTCCAGCCGCTGTTGTGGGGAAAGCCGAAGATGGGGTGGCCGGCCGGATCGCTGCCCTCCATCCAACCGGGCAGTGCGGCCTGGGTCGGCCAGTTGCGCTGGATCTCGACGTCATGCCGAATGAAGAGCTGGTGGGCATAGGCCAGGCGCGGCAGGAGAAAGAGCAGCACGAGCGCGCCGGCAAGTGCCTGGGCCGCGCGCAAAGGCAGCGCGCCACGCAGGGCCAGCCAGCCGCCGTCCAGCACAATTGCGACGAGCAGCGCCCACGGCGCGAAGAAGATGTAGAAATGCAGGTTGGGATCGCGGATGAGAAAGAGGGACAGAAACATGGCGGGACCGAGCCAGAGCCACAGCATGCGCTCCCCCGTCGTGGCCTTGGGGGCGAACAGCGCAACCAGCAGAAAAACGCCCACGAGCAGCGGCGTTGCCATGCTCTCCGGCACGGGTGAGAGGAGCACCCGGGCCATGGCCGCCCAGAGCGCCAACATGCCCACAATCCCAATTATGCGCCGGCCGGCGCGCGCATCGCGCCAGTAGGCCTGGAGCGGATAGAACCCGAGCAGCGCGAGCATGAGCCAGAAGCTCAGGTAGAAATTATAGAAGGACCCGCGTTCCAGCAGCAGGGCCAGATGATCGAAGATCGCCTGAAAATCACCCACAACCTTCTCCGAATAGCGCGCGACCGTCTCCTGAAAGCGGGGATCCAGGAAAAAGGGAAGATAGAAGGCAAGGGTCACGGCCAAACTCACCATGGCCGGCCAGATCAGCCCGCGCGCCAGTTCCCCCGGCGGCAGACCGTTGCGCACCATCCGCCACAGGAGATAGGCCGCAGGAAAGACGACGATGACGGCCTCATAGTGGGCCAGCAGGCCGGTGGAAAAAAAGAGCGCCGCCAGTAACAGGTAGTTGCGCAGCAGGCGACGATTGATGACGCCACGATCTTCTTCCACGGCGCGGTAGAGCAGAAAGAGCAGATAGAGCGTACCGGCAGCGCTGAGGTGGATAAAGGCCTGATATTGGACGATCCGCGCAAACGCCACAAAGAGCCCTTCTCCGGCCAGCAGGAGCCCGGCTAACCAGCCGGTCATGGTGCTGCGCACGGCCTGGCCCAGCAAAAAGAGGATGCCGACGACCACGATACTGATCAGGGCGAAGGGCAGGCGCAAGAGGCTCTCAGTGAGCGGCGTGTCAAGCGTCGCCACCAGCGCAGGGGCCAGCACGTCGGCCGGCCCGCGCCGGTGCACAAAAAGCACATCTTCATCCCCTTGCAGCGCAGCAATGGCATGGAGCACGACCTTGGCCTCGTCGCCCTGAAGCTCGGCATAACCGAGATTGGCCAGGCGAAAGTAGGCGGTCAAGAGCAGCACGGAAAGCAGCGCCAGCGTGGGCCAGAGCGTCCAAACAGGGCGCGTGCCACGTGGGGAGGGTTTGCCGTAGCCTGGGCCTGTCAAAAGCCTCCCGGCGTTGCCTGCGTGTCTGGGAACCCACAACCATCCCCAGAGCGCCGCGCCGGCAGTCAGCAGATCGAAGGCCGCCAGCACCTGCAGCAACGAGAGCGGACCGGGAAGATAGCTCAGAAAGAGCATGACGAGCGGAAAAAGCGCTGCGCCGGCAGCCAAGCCAAGCAGCACGCGTTCCGGCCAGGCTTGGACCTGCCGATCACGCGCCAGCATGAGAGGCGTCACCAGCAGGCCCGGCCCGGTGACGATGAAGAATAGCGCGCCGGCCTTGAAGGGCGGTGGGCCGAATTCAAGGAAGATGGCGGCATGGGCAAGCAGATTCAGAAACAGACAGGCCGCAATATAGCGACGATAGTCGGGCATCAAACTCGATCTCTCAACGTGTGGCGACATGCCGATCTGCCGCGGTGGGATTCACCGCCTGGCAGGACTCACCGAGTGCGTCACATTTGGCTGCGAATATGGATATTACTCTGTAGCGGAGGCAGCAGGCTGGGCGCAGCGGAAGCCAACCTGGTTGTTGCGAAACAAAGGAAAATCATCGTTGGGGCCGTTGTCATCCCCATGATGTCCCCAGTGACGATGGGCAACCCGGCTGTAATACCAGTGAGGGCGATAGCTGCCTCCTCGAATAACAAACAGTGGATATCCATCCGAATGGGGGTAATGGGGATGAACCGTGCGCTCCGGGCCTTGGGGATTGCGATATGGCGAATTGTGGTAGTAGTAATGGTCGTACTGATCCTGTACCCACTCGAAGGCGTTCCCGCCCATGTCCATTGCACCGTACGGGCTCATGCCCAATGGGCGCAGGCCGATCCGATCCGTATCGCTTACCGCGCCGCAAATCTGCCAGGGTTCATCGGAATCATCCACGTAGTTGAGGCGCGTGCAGTCGGGCGCCTCATTGCCCCAGGGCCACATGCGCGTGTCGACCGCACCCCGGGCGGCTTTCTCCCACTCCGCTTCGGTCGGCAGGCGTTTGCCTTCCCAGCGGCAATAGGTCTGGGCATCCCACCAGGAAACGTGCAAAACCGGAAACGCGTCAAACTCGTCGTCGACGTGGTATTCATTCCGCGTGCGCGATTCAACTTTACGGGGCGGGTTGCAGACGCCTGCGTTCACACAGGAGCGGTATTCACGATTGGTTACTTCGTATGTGTCAATGAAATAGGCATCCAGATAGACGGTGTGAAGGGGCGCCTCCTCATCCAGGCAGGGGATCTCCGCCGGGTTGGCTGCATCACAGCCCATGCGGAACTCGCCTGCCGGCACATAGACCATGGCGTTCGTGTCCGGCGCATCCGCGGGCGCCGTCATGGTCTGAAAGCGCCATACAGGACCGACGATTTCCTTGTCGCGATCGTCCATCGCCACAACACGCCAGGCATAGCGAGTCCCAAAATGAAACGAGGCGGGCTCAAACACCGGCACGACCAGATCTTCGGCAAGAATGGTCGTCGGCTCACCCGTCCCTTCATCCAGAAAAATGGTGTAGCGCAAGTCCGTGGATGCCGTTGCCCGCTGATCGACGCTCCAGGCCAGCGGCGCATTGACGCTTTGGCCCACAGCGTCATCGTCAGGGGTTGGTCTCGTAAACGCAGGCGGCATGCGGATCAGGGGCAGGTAAATTGGGGCGCCGTCATCGTCGGGCAACGTCTCGCCGTCCGACGCAGCAGCCAGCGGGAGGGCTGAGCGGCCCGCTTCCACAACCCTAGCCGAGAGACGGAAATCCGCCGTTTCGGTCGGATCTGCCCGGGCCGGACGCCAGTCGACGGCGATCAGCAACATGGGGCCGATCCAGAGGACGACGAGTGCGGCCAGTCGGCGCAGCGCCCGCATGCTCGAAGCGGGCGCCGCCATTACTGTAGCCGGCCCCAGACTGGCCGACATCGCAGCAGTCGAGGTGGATTGGCGAAGAAGGCTTGGCAACCTTGCCATCACGATGGGCTGCAACGGTTCTCTCCTGAGAGTTAGCGAACCTACAACTCAATCGCCTCCAGTTCATCGATCATCTCGCGGATGACGTCGAAGCCGCCCTGCCAGAAGGCCGGATCGGTGGCGTCGATCCCCGCCTCGCGCAGGATCTCTTCCGGCCGGGCCGAACCGCCGTAGGCCAGCAGCTTGAGGTATCCCGGCTTGAAGGCATCCCCTTCCTGCTGATAGCGGCGGTAGAGGGCCAGGACCAGCAGTTGCCCGAAGCTGTAGGCGTAACAGTAGAAGGGCGTGTGGAAGATGTGGGGAATGCTCACCCATTCGTACTTGAACTCTTCAGGAATTTCGACGCTGTCGCCAAATTGCTCTTGCAGATTGGCCATGTAGCGTTCATGGAGCGCATCGGTGCTCACGTTTTCCATGATGGCCTGGTGCGCCTCCAGTTCGAAGAGCACGAAATAGGCCTGGCGCATGACCGTGGCATACATATCGTCCACCGCCGCGGCCAGCAATTCCCGTCGGGCCAGGGGATCGGTCTCCCTGGCCAGGAGGCGATCGGTGAGCAGGATTTCGGCAAAAACCGAAGCCGTTTCGGCCAAGGGCAATGTCGGGTGCTGGGTCAGAACCGAATGTTCTTCGGCCATCATGCTGTGGATGGCGTGACCGAGTTCGTGGGCCAGGGTCGCCA
>CAYZLP010000355.1:0-5565 GCA_964478635.1 uncultured Caldilineaceae bacterium | reverse complement strand
TTGCTATACTCTGAAGCTGTCCTAGCAAATGCGTCTTTTGGTACGCCCCCATCGTCTAGTGGACTAGGACTCAGGCCTTTCAAGCCTGCAACAGGGGTTCGAATCCCCTTGGGGGTACCAGCTACAGAAGAAAGGCTCCGCATCGGCGGGGTCTTTTTTCTATCCGCCAACGCCCTGCCCATCAACCATGGCCAACCGGATCCGCTCCACCAGCACCCGAGCCGTCATCCTGCGCCGCCGCGATTACGGCGATGCGGATCGCATCGTGACCGTCTTCACACCCGGACTGGGCAAACGGGAACTCATCGCCAAAGGCATCCGCAAAACAACGAGCCGCAAGGCCGGGCACCTGGAACTCTTCACCCACAGCGCGCTTCAGCTGGCCGATGCCCGCACCTGGCCCATCATCACCGAAGCAGCCACGGTGGAAAGCTTCCGCCACCTGCGCACCAGTCTGGAGGCCATCGGTGCGGCCAATTACGTGGCGGAACTGATCGACCGCTTCACCGAAATGGATGATGAAAACCAACCCCTCTGGGAGCTATTGCTGCTGGCCTTACGGGAGTTGGACGGGCTGAGTGGCGGTGATGCCGAAATCGACCCGGCCGTGCTCTTGCGTTGGTTCGAACTTCATCTGCTGGGGCTAACGGGTTTTCAACCCCAGTTGTTCCACTGTCTGAACTGTGGGAAAGCCCTGGAACCGGTCAAGAACTTCCTCAGCCTCATGGACGGCGGCGTCTACTGCCCGTCGTGCGCGGCCGGCAGGCAGAATCTGGAAGTGCTGGAAGTGGACGTACTCAAGGTACTGCGCTATCTCCAGAGTCAACCGTGGCCTGCCGTATCGCAACTGACCATCCGCCCGCCCATCATGCTGCGGGTTGAGAACATCCTTTACCGCTATCTTCTGACCGTCTTGGAGTACCGTCTGCGCTCCACCGATTTTCTGCGCCGGCTCCGCCCGTAAGATTCCCCACTCTTAAAATCTCCGCTCGTAAGCTTTCTGTCGAGCAAAAGGGTCGGGGATCCATCACAACCTGCACAGCAAGCGAGCGTCTCATATGCATATCCGCGAATATCAACAGTGGCTGGAAGAATGGGATCGAACCCGCACCTGGGATCGGGTGCTGGCCAGCCATACGCTACTCCATGCCATGGAAGAACTGGGGGAGATCAGCAAACTGGTCCAGATGTTGGAGGGCTATCGCCCCGTTAAGCCGGATGATCTCGAACTGTGGCGTCAGGAACTTGCCCTGGAGCTGAGCGACCTGCAGGTGATGCTCTTCAAACTGGCCTATCAATGCGGTATCGACATGGAAAGCGCAATGGTGGCAGGCCAGCGCAAGGCCGATGCCCGCTTCCCGGATCCAGCAACGGGGCCTGCCGAACGCGACGCCTATTGGCAACGCTTCCGGGCCTATCTGACCCGCGCCCGGCTTGAATAGCCCAACCGCCCGATTATCCCGATTCAGAACAAACGTGCTTTTGGGGGTTGACATCGCACAGATGTTCGCGTATACTTGGGATAATTTGGGAAACAAACGTTCTTATTGGGATATCTTGCGATAACGGTTGGGTTTTATGTCACGATGGTTCGGCCATCTTCCAACCGACAGTGCAATTGACCCGATACTGGAAAGGTTGAAATCATGGCAGGGCTATCCGATCGGCTGTCAGAACGCCAGCGCAAAATTCTGGACTTCATTATCGATTTCGTCACGACGGAGGAATACCCGCCGACGATCCGAGAAATCGGTGAGCAGGTGGGCATTTCCAGCACATCGGTGGTGAATTACAATTTGGCTCGCCTGGAGGAGCTGGATCTCCTGCATCGCCGCAAGGAAAAGAGCCGCGGCCTGAGTCTCAACTGGGACAAGCTCTTGACCGAGGGGCTGGCCAACGAGAGTCAGTTGCCGTCAGTGACCTTGGGCGAAGGCGCCATGGATCTTCATGCGCCCATTCGCATCCCCGTTCTAGGCGCCATTGCAGCCGGTGAACCGATCCTGACCATACCGGCCGATGCCAACGGCGCCGATGATTATCTGGAGATGACGGAGGGCATGTTGGGCGCCAGTGCGGTGCGCAACTCGGATAAGCTCTATGCGCTGCGCGTCCAGGGGGATTCCATGATCGATGCCAGCGTGATGGATGGCGACATCGTCATTCTCCGTCACCAGGAGCGGGCGGAAAACGGTGAGATGGTCGCCGCCTGGATCGAGGGTGACGAAGAGACGACGCTCAAATACTGGTATCTGGATGGCAAACAAGTGCGCCTGCAGCCGGCCAATCCCACCTACCAGACGATTTTGCGCGATGCCGCGCGGGTGCGCGTACAGGGCAAGGTCGTCGGGATCTATCGGTCGCTTTAGAAGCGGCAACAGCCTACGTTTCTTCTACCAGCCACTGCCGGGCCCGGGCCCACTCCGCCGGCGTATTGGCATTGAAAAAGGAGCGGAAGTCCGGGTCCACCCGCGCGACTTCCGCTTCCGAAACCTCCCGTACGCGTAATTCGGACAAGCAACTGAGGATACGGCGTTCGCCCCGCGCCAGGGATCGTTCCATGGCGGGCAGACACCGGACGTGGTAGAGCGCATGGAGCGGTTGCCATCGTCCGTCCACCTGGGGTATGACTAGATCCCACCGATCTCCAGTCCCGGCACAATCTGCCAGGTGTGCAAGGACGCCCGGGTCGATCAGGGGCATGTCACAGGCCAGCACCCACGACCAGCCGGAGGCGAAGCGCAACCCGGTGGCAATGCCGCCCAGTGCGCCCGTGTCCGGGTATGCATCCGCCACATAGCGGATCGGTGCCGCATGGCGTATCCGGTTCGGCAAAGCCGGATCGTTGGTTACGACGATAATGGGCCGGGGAGCGAGGGGGGCAAGGCGGCCCAGCATGTGCTCCAGCAGCGGTCGTCCATCCGGCGGCGTCGGCAAGAGTGCCTTATCGGCCCCCATGCGCCGGCTCGCGCCACCGGCATTGATGACCAGACCAATTTTGAACTGGGTTGACATCCTGTCACGTTTCCATCGGTACAGCTTCCGCGATATACCGCAAAGCCCACAGCAGGACGGAAGTAGCCCAACTAAAAAGGCAAGTTCCGAGCATCGTCAGAACTTGCCTCTGCTTTCCACCAAGAGCCTATCCGAAAATTCGGTTTGAGTCCCGGCTCTTCCCCAGCCAGCGTGTTCGCCACAGGGAATTTTCGGACAGATGCCAAATGAGCCGGTCGGCTCAATATCCTACGCTAGCTGGCGCTGTCGAGATAACCCACCACATCACCAACGGTAACCAGCTTCTGGGCCTCCTCATCGCTGATCTCACCGCCGAACTCTTCTTCGAAGGCCATAATCAGTTCAACCAGATCCAGGCTGTCGGTTTCCAGATCGTCACGGAAGCTAGCTTCCATGGTTACGTCAGAGGGTTCCACGCCGAGTTGCTCGACAATAATTGCTTGGACTCGCTCAAAAGTGCTGTCAGACATTCGGAATAATCTCCTTCATACGTTGGCGTCATTGACAATATTTACGGTATTAACGGTGGGTGCTTGACGAACTGTGTCCAGCAATCCAGCTTTAACGGCATGCTTGCGCGACCTCAAGTCAAGCGCGGCACGCATTATCTGCCTACTATAGCCTGTCTCGTCCAGGCCCGCAAAGGTTTTCTGGTCGGAAAGGAATTGATTCACTCCGGCAGAGGTCCATCGCCATTGTAGTCAGCGCCGCGCAACCTGTCAAGGATGGAGGCGGCACAATCAGACAACAAGCCCACAACACTGCCCCCCTATGCTAATCCTTAGTTATGCGCGGCGCGTCATATTCTGACTGCGACCATCATCTTTAACACTTTCTTTTGCAGGAAGTCGCGAGCACGATCGGCGCAGCAGCGCGCAGCAAGTGGTCCGGCCAGGGGTCAAACATCGCTTTGACAGCTGCCCGGAGACTCAGAGTTTGAGGGGAGCTTACTCTGAGTTTTCAGAACCAGTACCTCCTTTGGTTCCTCCTTTGTACAGCCCGCCATTCCATATGGAGTGGCGGGCGCCTCCTTTTTACGACGATTTTTCGCCCTCTGACCGCAGCGAGTACCATCCGAGTTTCGATCCCGCAACACGATGACAACACGTTTGCGCGCGACGGCGTCGCCAGCCACTGCCGGATCGGATTTGCGTTGGGAATATTTGCATGAGGTGACGTTTCACGGTATAGTCGCGCCGCCGAGACAACCCGTCCCAACGCCATCTCCATGCGACAAAATCCGCATTCACCATTCGAACATCGTCCGACTGCAGCAGACCGCAGGCCCACTGTCCTGCGCGTCGTTCTCTGGCTCCTCTCGCTTGTGAGCCTCGCCGGCTGCCTGGCAACCGCGCCGGAAGGCCCGGCGCTCCAGCCGGATAAGGCTGTCTTCGATACGGCGCAGCCCACCCTTGCCGATCTGTGGGACGGCCGCGCGCGCTTCGCTGTCGATGTGACCGATACCGGTCTGCCCATGGGCGAGTCGGACACGGTTGCCGTGTCCGACGGGCTGCTCTGGAGCTATATCCACGCCAGCGATCAGTCGGCCGGCGTCGTCGATCAGTGCGGAGAGCCGGTACCGTTTCCGGGCTGCGTCGTGTTGCTGCAGAGCCACGACGGCGGCCGGAACTTCACCCCGTTGGCGGGAAGTGATGCACCCCTTGTCTGCCAATTCGAATGTCTCCGCTGTCCGTGCGATTCCAAACGGGATCACATCGACCAGCAGCAGTATCCCCAGGTTGCGCGCGCAACCAAGGGTGACGGGACGACGGAATGGACTATGGTCTATGAGTACCGCGCCAGCGTCATGGTGAGGCGATCCCGGGACGGGCTGCGGTGGACGCCGGCCGAAGAGACGCCCCTGACCGGCATCTGGCAGCGCTGGCTCATGCCCTGCGCCAATCACGAGCGGATCGGACCCCACCCGGCAGCCCCACCTCAATATGACTGCCTGGTCGGCAGCCCGCCCGGCGTTACCCTGGCGTACAATGAGCGGGGCGAGGCGGAACTCTATCTATTTGTGGGTTTGGGCCAGAACCCCGGGCACATGGGCTGCTATCGGGGCGCGCCGGGTTCGCCCGCGGCGACTTGGCGCAAATGCAGCCACAATCCGCTCTTCGCCGGGGCAGCCGACTACGGCCCGACAACGGTCGAGGGACCGGCCGCGAATCCCTACTTCGACTTCCGCACCATCAGTTCAGCCGACGTACTCCAGGTGGACGACCGTCACTACATGCTCTACGAAGGCGTACGCGGCCCGGCGCCGGGCGATGATGGCGACACCCAATTCGCCCTGGGCCTGGCGCGCACGCTAACCGACCAGATCGACGGTCCGTGGGAGACATTCCCCGGCAATCCGATTCTGGTCGATCTGCCGGGGAATGTCGGTTTGGGCCATGGCGATCTCATTATCTTGGACGATCGCACCTATCTGTACACGTCCCTGGACGGTGTTCTCCGCAGCCGCATGGTGTTGCGCTGGAACGAGTGATGAATGGCGCGCTGCTGCAGATAGGTGTTATTCAGCTTTGCTGATGATCGGCAGATAGGATT
>CAYZLP010000354.1:0-5590 GCA_964478635.1 uncultured Caldilineaceae bacterium | reverse complement strand
ACCGCCTTCGCCCACATATTCGAAGTTCTTCGTGACCGGCATGCCGCCAATCGTGTGGGCGGCTTGCGTCCTCATCTTTGGAAATCGGTAATGCAGCGCGGCTGAAATCAGGCGCCGGTCATGGACGAAACTCGCGGGTCGACCGAAGCCTGCGCCGGCAATCTGGTCTCGACTAGCAGCGCATAAAGGCGATAGGCAGCATATGCAAAAGTTGCAGCGCCAACGGCGGTCAGCGTCTGCTCAAACCAGTGGATGGCAATACTCTGAGTCTCCATCTGGGCGATGGGAATGAGGGCGAAGACCATCCCGAGATTGACCAGGAAAAGGAAGGCAAGCCCTCGCTGCCCCGCACGCCAAGCAGTGAGAAAGAGAAGAACCGTCAAGACAATGTTGGCCAGGCTGGCCAGATTCATGACGGGCGGGAACCAACCGCGCTCGACGCCTGCACCCCAGATTTGGTAGGCGGCAATGGCATAGGTGATGCCGATCAGGGCGAGGGGGATGAACCAAAGCCAGGCCGGCGCAGCCTTGCCCCGCAGTTGACGCTGGGCGCCCCACATGCCTGCAGCCAACAAGGCAAAGCCGGGCGCCATGAGCGGAAAGAGCAGATTGGCCAGCCATACGAGATCCTGACCGGTCAGGGTTGCATTGAGTTTCCAAATGGCCTTGGAGAGACCGGCGACCACAACCAGGCCGCCGCCCAGGAAGGCCAACTCGGACTGAGGAACGTTGCTCGCCTGGATGAGGCGCGCGATAAAGTAGACGGCGATTCCGGTCAGGGCGACCGGCACGAAATCGTACAGGGCAAGGGCAAGGGTAAAGTCTTCCATAACAGATCCACCATATCCGCTGAATGTTCAGCACCCGTAACACAGAAAGATGAGGCTTGGCGAAATGCCGAGTTTGCGTTTCCGGCTAGAACTGCACAGCGAGGGGATTATATCACGTTCCTGCCTGCGTTACATAGCGTGATATTATTCCCGATTCGCCTTGTGACATATCTGATGCGCTCCACCCCATGGGCATGCCGTCTCTCACAGCTAGACGGTGCTGCCGATGCAGTCGGCGCAGCCTAATTCGCGCGGCAGTGTTTCACTGTATGCCGGCGCAATACACTGTATGCCGGCGCAATACACTGTATGCCGGCGCAATACACTGTATGCTGGCGTAATACATTGGGGGTTATTACAATCCGTGCTAGAGTTATATTGTCAAATTTCGTTACCGGTAGCGGTGGGAGCCTCCCGCCTCCTAGCCACTGCGGCTCGCCCCTTTTCAGCAGAAAGACGACAACAAAATGGTCAGTAAATTCGACAAAGAACACCATTCGAGGGCCACAGACCGTACCCAAAGCGCCGCGGCCCCGGCAGCGGGCGCGTGCACAGGCATCTCGCTTTTCACGACCCAGGGCGATCCCGTCCACGCCCGCACCATCGAGTGGGGCAACTTCGATCTCAACAGCAGGCTGATTGTGTCGCCGCGCGGTCATTCCTACACCTCGCAACTTCCGATGGAGAAGCAGGGCATCAGTTGGACGGGCAACTACGGCTTCGTCGGCATTTCGGTGAGCCAGGACAACTTCATCGGCGAAGGGATGAACGAGGCCGGGCTCAATGCGGGCCTCTTCTACTTCAAGGGCTTCGGCTCGCTCGCGCCGTTCGACCCGGAGGACGTTGCGACCAGCATCATCGACATGGACCTGGTGCGCTGGATGTTGAGTCAGTTCGCGACAGTCGACGAAGTGAAAGCAGCCTTTCCCGCCATCAAGGTCGCGCCGGTTTTCATCGACGACGACGGCAACCCGTCCCCCACGGCCCACTGGCGCGTTACTGACAGAACCGGCGGCAGTATCGTCATCGAAATCATGAATGAGGGCCAGGTGCACATCCACGACAATGACGTGGGCGTGATCACCAATCCGCCCGACTTCCCGTGGCAGGTGACGAACCTCAACAACTACATTAATGTGCGGCCTGGGATTGTCGCGCCGCGCACTGTGGGTGATTTGCAGTTGAAATCCTTCGGCTATGGCACCGCCGCATGGGGCCTCCCGGGTGATTTCTCGCCACCCTCCCGTTTTGTACGCGCGGCCTTCTTCCGGAGCACGGCGCCGCCGCTCGCCACGCCGCTCGAGGCTGTCTCCCAGGCGTTTCATATCCTGGACAACTTCGACATTCCGATCGGGGTCGAGTTCGGCGAAGACGAACGCGACAAAATCCCCCCAATCCCCAGCGCCACCCAGTGGACGGCAGTCTCCGACCTTGCGAGCAGGATGTTCTATTACAAGACGATGCGGGACAGCGCGGTCAAGCGAGTCGATCTGAATCAGCTCGACTTCGCTTCCGGTTTCGAATCAGCCTATGCGCTCGACAAGGGGAGTTTTACCTTCGAAGACGTGACCCCACACTGATATGTGACCCCAGATAAACCTCATCAGTGTATCCATTTCTATAGCCTTTTGCCATCGATCGTGACACGATCGATGGCAAAAGGCTATGTTTTTTTCTTACCATCCATCCGGGAATTGAACATGCGCGCAACCGATGTATCGACCCATCGAAAATCTGCCCAAGGCAATCAAGCCGCCAGCAGCGACGGTGTCGATGCGCTTGAGCCGCGCAAACCGCCCCGGCGGATTTTGGAGCAGGAGATTTCCGCAGGACTAGGTGAAATTCGCCGCTCCACCAAGGGTTTGTTCATGTCGGGCCTCTCCGCAGGGCTGGATGTTGGCTTCAGCCTCTTCCTCATGGCCATCATGTATACCTATACGCGTGACCAATTGCCGGACGCCCTGGTCCACATCCTGGTGGCCAACATGTACGCCGTCGGCTTCATCTTCGTTATCGTCGGCCGTTCGGAACTCTTCACGGAACACACCACGCTGGCCACGTTGCCGGTTCTGAACGGCGACGCCACCGTGGCAGGACTCATCCGGCTCTGGGTCGTGGTCTATACGGCGAACCTGATAGGGGCTGCAATTTTCGCGGCGCTTGCTACCGTGATCGGTCCGAGCCTTGGTGTTATCGACCCGACGGCCTTTGGCTGGATTGCGCACCATGTCGTCGATCACGCCTGGTGGGTGATTCTTCTCAGTGCGATCCTTGCAGGGTGGATGATGGGATTGCTTTCCTGGCTGATCGCTGCCGGACGCGACACGATCAGCCAGATCTATCTGGTCTGGATCGTGACGACGGCCATCGGACTGGGCAAACTCCACCATTCAATTGTGGGAACCGTCGAAGTGCTGGCCGGCTACTTTGCCGGTCAGGGCATTACACTGGCGGATTTCGGCCATTTCCTGGTGTGGACAACGCTGGGGAACTCCATCGGTGGTGTCGTCTTCGTTGCCCTCATCAAATACGGGCATGTGAAATATACGCAACCTGAAAAGCAAGAAGTCGCCCTGTCCGATGATTCCGATGGCGCAAGTCAGGCAGCATGAACCCTCCCCAACGCGCAATTGCTCCATAGAGCCGCCTATTTCCGGGTCCAGTTCCCGTTCTCACCCTTCTCATACTGCTGCTTCACCGCGGCCCACGCAACCTTGCTGGCCGCTTCCTCACGCGAGGCGTCACCGCGGCGGTCATGCGGATCTTTGTATTGATCCCAGGCGCTGTTGAACGCCTCCTTGTAGATCTCTTGGGCATGCTGGGGCAGATTGTCACGTACGCTGTCAGGCAATTGGCGAGTGCTCTTGTATGGCATCATGGTCTCCTTTTCTCAATTCGCTCTAGTCAACGAGCGGAGTATGGGGCAGTAACTATTACGATAGCCCGAACACAGCACCTTGTCTTGAATCCTGAACTATTGTTCAGATATAGAAGTCGATACAAACAGACCGGCGTCCTAGTGAATCCCAACGGAGTCCGAGTTGGCGGAGACAAAGGCGCCCGATTTCGTCATGGAAGTGGTACTGAAATGGTCGAGCCATTTACGCTAATCTGATTGAGGTCATGCCCAATCAGGTACCTGTCGACTAAGCATGGATACAGAGCAATCAAGCGCGAATTTTACTAAACTGGTCGGTAGTGAATGCGATTCACTCGCTTGTCCAGACGAATTTCGTTTGGGGAGCGCCCGTCGTTGTAAATAGATTTCAAAGGAGAGACAGATGAACCAGGCCATGCTCAAAGGTAAATGGAATGAATTGAAAGGGAACGTCAAGGAACAGTGGGGAAAACTGACCGATGACGACCTCACCCGTGCTGAGGGCAATTACAATCAGTTGGTCGGCGCGATTCAGCAGCGCTACGGCTATGAAAAGGAACGGGCCGAGCGCGAAGTGAATGAGTGGATGAACAACTATTCGTAATCTGCGTATTCCCGCGTATTCAGAGCCATCCTCGGCAACCAAAGACTCAACAATCAGAGACAGGAGTAAACTATGTTACGATGGGCAATTGGCTTTTTCGTGATTGCGATTATTGCAGGCGTTCTAGGATTTTCCGGGATTGCCGGCGCGGCAACCAACATTGCCTGGATACTGGCCGTCCTCTTTCTGGTCTTCTTCGTGGCTTCACTCATCATGGGGACGAGAAGTCCGGCCTAAGGCGACGAGGTGAGAGCCTCAGCCGAATCCGTCAATAATAGAGACGTCACTTGAACTTCGTACATTCCCGCCGGTTTTCGCGCGGGAGGCATGTACGAAGTTCAAGTGACGTGACAATAAGATGTAGCCGAAAGAGCTGAAAACATCGGATCTATAGATTCCGGTTCATGAGATTGTTGAGCCAGGCCGGATAGGAATAGGACTGGCTCGCACGCAATTCGATTTCGGTCAAGGCATCCAGCATTCGGGCCACGACCGGAGCGAATGCGCTGGTCATGACCACATCATCCGGAAATGCTTCGAACGCGAGCGAACAATAGGGCCGGCCGGCAACTTCAATCTCGGCCAACTCCACCGTAACGCCGCGCGCGATCACGGATGCTGCGTCCACTTCCACTGCTTCGTCCTCAGCAAGTTCCAGACGGATTTGGCGCAGCATCCGCTGCTTCCAGACGGCACAGACAAGAAGATCGCCCCCCTCTCCTCGCGTGAACAACCGCTGATATGATTCTGGCAGACTGGCATATGACCATTTCAGCCAGCGCTCGACCATGCCCGCATGACGACCGCAGAAAACTTGCTGCCCGAGCGAAGATGTGCGCCCCTTGATCTGCAACTGCCCTTCGCGCCACTTGATGCCCATATCATCGCTTGCAGGGATGAGCAGGTATATGTCCGGTTGGTCGCCCTGGCGGGCCTGCCAGGTCAGAGGTCCAACGTGGGCAGTTCGGGGAAAGGGCCGGCTCGTTTCAAACCAGCGCAAAAGCGCTGCGTGTTGGTCAGCTCGTCCTCCAAAAAACCAGCGGACCTCCTGCGTTCCCCAGAGCATGGCATTTGACATGGTTAGCTTCTCTTCTCCGTTGATCATTTGGCGTACCAAAAACGAACTGGGCTGCCGCGTGTTGCGGCAGCCCAGTTTCTTCCTAGACCTGTTCACCTACAAGCGCTGACGTCAGGCAGGACTTCCATGCCCGGCACCCACGCACCTACTCATCCAACATTACCTCGCCGGTGGAGCCGTCATAGGAACCGATCTGGGTG
>CAYZLP010000353.1:1231-5598 GCA_964478635.1 uncultured Caldilineaceae bacterium | reverse complement strand
GCTGAACGCCGCCATTCCGCCCACGGGCCCCTACGTCATCAAAGACGCTACGCTGCCCGACTCCGTATTGCCTGCCGTGAGAGATGTCGCGGCCTACATCGATGCCGATCAGGCCGGCCCGGCGCTGGAGTTCCTCTCCCCGATCAAGGGACCGTCGCTGGAGCAGATTCTGGTCGCTGTGGGCACGGGGCAGATGACGGCCGACGAGGGCGCCGCAGCCTATGACGCCGACGTCGAAAAGCAGGCCCAACAACTCGGTATCCCGGGCTGGTAGCCGGCGTGAATTCTGCCTGACGTCTGAACGTTAGGAGGGGCCGATATGCGCGTGTCGGCCCCTCTCGTCCTGCGACTGCATACGACTCAACGGCCTATCCTGAAATGAGTAAATCTTCGCGACCTCAAGCTATCCTGGCGACCTATCCCTACTGGTTTTATTTGCCGGCTGCCCTCGTGTTCGGCGTCTTCTTCGTCGTGCCGACGGTGCTGGCTTTCTACTTCAGCCTGACGCGCTGGACGCTCTTTGACGCAACCTTTATCGGCTTCGACAATTACGTGACCTTCTTGAGCGAACCGATGTTTATTGCCGGATTGCGCAATACGTTGATCTATGCCGTTCTCACCAGCGGACTGAAGGTGATCATCTCCTTGCCTCTTGCTACCCTACTCACGTCCACTATCAAGCTCAAGGGTCTTTTCCGCGGCATCATCTTCTTCCCCGTACTCGTCAGCGCAGTGGCCGTCGGCATTACCTTTTCCGCATTGATGCAACCCTCCGTGGGGCTAATCAACACGGCCCTCGGGTTTTTGGGTCTGCCTCAGCCGGATTGGCTCGGCAATCCTCGGCTGGCGCTCTTTTCGGTGGCGCTGGTGGATGTGTGGAAGGGGATCGGCATTGCAATGGTCATATTTATTGCCGGCATCCAGTCGATTCCGGGCGATTACTTCGAGGCAGCACGGCTTGAGGGGGGCGCCTGGGTCAAGTTCCGTCATGTCATCATTCCTCTTGCCCGCAATGCCACCTTCACCGTCATCCTGCTTTCATTTATCGGCGGTCTGCGCACCTTTGACCTAATTTGGACCATGACCAAGGGCGGCCCGGGATTCGCATCGGACGTGCTGACTTCCGTGATCTACAAGTACTATCAGGCCGGCTTCTACGGTCTTTCAACGGCCGGCAATGTCGTACTCTTTGTCCTCGTCACGCTACTCGTTTACCCGCTGATGCGTGTCTTCAACCAGAGGGAGCTCGAACTGTGAGCGCGCGTAAATTTCTAAAGAATTATTGGGTCGATGGCGTTGCGCTGATTGTCGTAGCAATCGTCTTCGTCATTCCGTTTGTTTTCATTTTCACAACTGCCGCCAAATCCCGTGCGGAGGCGGCTCTCTTTGAATTTAGCTGGCCGAGCGAGTTTCAACTGCTGCAGAATCTGCAAGAGGTCATCGTCTTCGGCAATTTCCGCGTTGCGCGGGCGTTGTGGAACAGTACGCTGCTGACCGTCGGGTCAGTTACGCTGATTGTGCTGCTGGCGGCCCTCGTCGCCTATGTGATGCAGCGCCGGGCCGATCGCATGGCAGCGATTGTCAGCGCCATCATGCTGGCCGGCTTGATCATCCCACCGTCTGTGGTCCCGACGATTTTCGTACTGCAGGAGATTGGCCTCTACAAGACGCTGATCGGCATGATCATGGTTGAAGTGGCGTTGACGCTCTCCTTTGCGACCCTCGTCTTTCGCGCCTTCATGGCCTCCATACCAAAAGAGATCGATGAAGCGGCAATCGTCGACGGCGCGTCGTCGCTTCAGGTCTTCTTCCGGATCATTCTCCCTTTGCTGAGACCGGCCATCATCACCGTCATCGTCGTTTCTGCGGTGGGGATTTACAATGACTTTGTCGGCCCGCTCTATTTCCTTCCCGGCGAGCGCAACGTGACCGCCCAGTTAACGCTGTACAGTTTCATGAGCCAATTCAACTCCCAGTGGAACTTGCTCTTCGCCAACGTGATCCTCATCACGATTCCGCCCTTGGTTATGTTTATGTTTTTCCAACATCAGATTGTCTCAGGTATGACGAAGGGTGCAGTGAAGGGTTAATATGACAACCGAGGGTGGAACTGAATCAGGAGGAGAGCATATGTGGGTTGAGCGGACGCGGGCCGACACGCAGGAAGGCGGCGCTTCAATTGCTGCGCTGCGCTTTGAACACCTTCGAGATCCGTTGGGCATTGGCGTAGCCGAGCCGCGGCTTTCATGGCAGATCAACTCCCCCGCACCCGAGTGGCGGCAGGCAAAGTATGAAATCGAACTTTATGGGATCGACGGTGCGCTGCGCGACCAAACGGGTTGGATCGAATCCGACAGTTCGGTGCTGCTCGCTTGGCCCTTCGCGCCCTTGCGCTCCCGGGAACAGGTGCAGGTGCGCGTGCGGGTGACCGGCGTCGATGACCGGATTTCGGCATGGAGCGAATTTGCCGCGGTCGAGGCCGGCCTGCTCCATCCAGGCGACTGGGATGCAGCCTTCGTGACGCCGGACTGGGACGAAGATTCCGCCGGCCTCCAGCCCTGCCCGCTTTTGCGCCGCGAGTTTGCAGTTGGGCCAAACGTCGTCAAGGCCCGTTTGTATATCACGGCGTTGGGCGTCTACACAGCGCAGATCAATGGCGAAACGGTGGGCGATCACGTCCTGGCGCCAGGCTGGACGAGCTATAATCACCGTCTGCGCTACCAGACCTTTGACGTGACGGCGCAGCTTGTTGCGGGGGCCAACGCGCTGGGCGCAACGCTGGGCGATGGCTGGTATCGCGGTCGCCTCGGTTTCCATGGCGGCCGGCGCAATATCTATGGTGACCGCCCGGCGCTGCTGGCTCAACTCGAGATCGAGTATGCGGACGGCAGCCATGAGCGCATTGTGACGGACATGAACTGGTGCGCTGCCACCGGTCCAATCGTAGCCAGCGGCATCTACGAGGGTGAGACCTACGATGCCCGCCTGGAGCGGCCCGGGTGGTCGCAGCCAGGCTACGATGACCATGACTGGGCAGGTGTGCGTTTGCTCACCCGGGACATGCGGTCGCTGATAGCGCCATCGGGCCCGCCCGTGCGCCGCACCGAATTACTCGCACCAACTGCCATCACCGTCTCGCCGTCCGGGCGCACCATTGTGGATTTTGGCCAGAATCTGGTCGGTCGACTGCGTTTGACCGTGCAAGGGCCCGCCGGACAGACCATCACGCTGCGCCACGCCGAAGTGCTCGAAGATGGGGAGCTCTGCACGCGACCGCTGCGCTACGCCGCGGCTACCGACCAGTACACCCTGCGCGGCGGCGGCGAGGAAACCTGGGAGCCCAGCTTTACCTTTCACGGCTTCCGCTATGCTGAGGTGGAAGGCTGGCCGGGCGCCCTGACGGCGGACGCCCTGCGCGCCGTGGTCTGTCATTCGGACATGGAGCGCATTGGCTGGTTCGAATGCTCGGATCCCCTCGTCAACCGTCTCCACGAGAATGTTGTTTGGAGCATGCGCGGGAACTTTCTCGACATCCCGACCGACTGCCCCCAGCGCGACGAGCGCCTGGGCTGGACCGGCGACATCCAGGTCTTTGCCCCTACGGGTAGCTTTCTCTACGACGTTGCGGGTTTCCTTGAATCGTGGCTGGCCGATCTGGCTGCGGAACAGGCGGAAGCCGACGGCGTGGTGCCTTTCTTCGTGCCCGATGTGATGGGTACGCCGCCGACGCCGGCGACCGCCTGGGGAGACGCGGCCGTGATTGTGCCCTGGGTACTTTATCAGCGCTACGGGGACAAGGAGATTCTGGCCACCCAGTTTGAGAGCATGCGTAACTGGGTGGATGTGGTGGCCGCGGCCGCCGGTCCGGACAGGCTGTGGGAGCAAGGCGTGCAGTTTGGCGACTGGCTGGATCCCAAGGCGCCCCCTGATCGGCCGGGCGACGCACGCACTGCACCCTATGTCGTGGCGACAGCCTACTTCGCCCACTCCGCGGATTTGGTTGCCCGAAGCGCCGCGTTGCTGGGCCGGACGGCCGAGGCGGATACCTATCGCACTTTGGCCGCCGAGGTGCGCACGGCGTTTGCAGACGCCTACATTACGCCAGCCGGACGGCTAATCAGCGATGCGACCACAGCCTATGCCCTGGCGCTGCAATACGGGCTGCTGCCGACGGAAGAACAGCGGGCGGCTGCGGGCAGACGCCTGGCCGATCTCGTACGCGGCAGCGGCTATCGCATCAGCACCGGCTTTGTGGGCACGCCGCTGGTCTGTGATGCGCTGTGCGCGGCCGGTGAAAGCGCGACGGCCTATCGGCTCCTGCTGCAGCGTATGTGTCCTTCGTGGCTCTATCCCGTAACCATGGGCGC
>CAYZLP010000353.1:0-1131 GCA_964478635.1 uncultured Caldilineaceae bacterium | reverse complement strand
GAAATTCCGGCCAACACCTCTGCCCTGGTCTATCTGCCCGGCCGGGAAGAATCGCCCCTGGAGATGGGCTCCGGCTGCTATCGCTGGTCCTATGCGTATGCGCCGCCCCAAGAGATTCTGCCCACCCTCTCTTTGGACAGCCCCTGGGGGGATCTGATCGATCATGCAACGGCCTATGAAGAGGTCGTGCGGCTATTTCTCGCTCACAATCCCGAATTCGTGGCGCGCCTGGAGGGTCAGACGGCCGTTACGCTGCGCCAGGCCATCCAGCAAAATCCCAACGCGCGCGCGCTTCAGGAACGAGTCGAGCAGGCGCTGCTTGAGGTGGGGGCGTGAGTTCGCGCCTCGAGCCAGCCCGGGCTCGCATGGCCGCTTAGACCAGAATAATAAACGTCCCCGGCACGCACCAGCACCACTTTGGTATCTGAGCCTGTTCTGGTGCGTGCCGGGGACGTGGAGGCAGATTTTTTCTTGCGCTGACCTCACAGGCTGCTTTGATCCACCTTGACCAGCCACTGCTGGAGGGGCGCCATTTGCAGGCAGCGCTCGTAGCAGACGTCGACCAGAGCAGGCGTGGTAACGATCTCAAGATCAAACTGGGGCGCCATGGCGTGCAGCCCTTTGTAGAGCAGGAGTTCCGCCCGGGGGTGGTCAGGATCGAAGCCCGACGGCACTCGCTTGTACTTGTCGCCTTCGATCGCGTATTCGCCCGTCGCGGTTACTTGCGCAAGCGCTTCGACCAATTCAGGCCCCAGACGTTCGTCGACCACGGCTTTGCGGTATTTTTCCAGCAGTTCTTTCGAAAAGCCGAAGACGCCACCGTAGAGTCCCGCGCCGTAGGTGCCGAACTGAAAGCCGAAGCTCGGGTTCTCCATCTTCTTGCGCGGGCCTTCCCAGAAGATGAACGCAGCATTGGTTTTGTAAGGCGTTTTGTCTTTGGAAAATCTTACGTCTCGATAGATGCGCATCATGGAGCCCGCGCCGTTGGTGCGCGTGTCGTAGGCGATGGCCGGCGAGATGCCCGTGCGCAGCCGCTCGCCCAGCGCGGCGACGAAGGCGGGCGCATGGCCGACAATGCCGTCCTGGTAGCGCGGCTTGTTGGCCTCGAACCACGCTTTGTTGTTGTTTTCC
>CAYZLP010000352.1:0-5604 GCA_964478635.1 uncultured Caldilineaceae bacterium | reverse complement strand
CACCGAAGCTGGTGGAGTGTTCCAACTGCCACAACAAAATGCTGCCGCATCGGGTTTGTCCGACCTGTGGCTACTACAAAGGCCGTCAGGTCATCGCCGTCGACGACGAATAATCGTACGGAGATGAGAGACCATCCAGGGGATTTGGGAATTGCACCAAATCCCCTGTTTGTTGTCCGGCAGAGTGGAAGAGATTCATGAGTGAATTCGAGTTTCTGGGTGGGATTGACGCTACCGCGTTTCTCTTTCCCGGTCAGGGCAGCCAGCATGTGGGAATGGCCGCAGAGTTGGCCGCCGCCTATCCCGTCGCCCGCCACACCCTGGAAGAAGCGGATGACTTGCTCGGCTTCAAGCTGAGTGAGCTTTGCTTTCAGGGACCGGAAGATGTCCTGACCGAAACCATTAATGCGCAGCCCGCCCTGCTGGCAAGCAGCGTCGCCGTGTTGCGCGTATTGGCATCCGAAATACCGGAGCTGGCGCCCGGCAAGACCCAGTATGTCGCCGGCCACAGTATGGGCGAATATTCTGCCCTGGTCGCTGCCGGCAGCCTTGCCTATGCCGACGCCCTGCGCCTCGTGCGCGAGCGCGGGCGCCTGATGCAGGAAGCAGGCGCCGCGGCCCCGGGCCTCATGGCCGCAGTGCTGGGCCTTGAGGCGGCGCGTGTGACCCAGGTTTGCGCTGAGGTGCAACAGACGGACGGTAACATCGTCCAGATCGCCAACGACAACTGTCCGGGACAGATTGTCATTTCCGGCAATGAAGGCGGCATGGAAGAGGCGATGATGAGGTTGAACGCGGCCGGCGCGCGCAAGGTGGTGCCGCTGGCGGTCAGCATTGCCGCCCATAGCCCCCTCATGGCGCCGGCTGCCGTTGCCCTTCGGCAGGCCATCGAGGCGACGCCGTTGACGCCACCGGCCTTCCCGCTCATCGCCAATACCAATGCCTGTCCCCTCACCACGGTTGAGGCGATTCGGGCGGAACTGACGGATCAGCTTACCGGTCAAGTACGCTGGGCCGAGTCCATGCGCTATGCGCTGGATCAGGGCGTCACCCGTTTTATCGAACTAGGCGCCGGTGAGGTGCTGACCGGTCTCATGAAGCGCATCGATCGCAAGGCAACGCGCCTGGCCGTCAACGATCCGGAGAGTATCGGGGCGCTGGTGGCAGCACTCTCGGTCTGAGCCGAAGCACGCATGCCCGCGATCGACCTCTCTTGTGTTCAAGCGCATCATTCGCATAATCTCATTTTCGGCGTTATAATGGGCCGGCAGCGGGCAAGGCTTGTGCGGGCAAGCCGGTTCCTGTAAACGCAGTGAGCAAGGGATTGACATGGCTTTTGAAGACAAAGTTGCACTCATTACAGGCAGCAGCAGCGGGATCGGGGCTGCCATCGCCAAAGAATTGGCCGCGCGTGGCGCGCAGGTTGCCATTCATTACCGGGGCAATGCCGAGGGCGCCGAAGCCGTGGCCACCGCGATTCGCGAGGCCGGCGGGCAATGCGTCCTTTTCCAGGCCGATCTCAGCAATCCCGACGAAGCGGCGGCACTGGTCAAAGCGGTGGAGAAGGAAGTCGGCCCCCTCGATATCCTGGTGAACAACGCCGGCACGACCCGCGATACGCTCTTGATGACGATGAAGGAAGAAGATTGGGACATCGTGCTGGACACCAATCTCAAAAGCGTTTACGCCGTGAGCCGGGCCGCGGTTCGGGGCATGCTGAAGCGGCGCAGCGGCCGCATCATCAACATTACCAGCGTGGTCGGCCTCTCCGGTCAGGCCGGCCAGAGCAACTATGCGGCCAGCAAAGCCGGGATCATCGGCTTCACCAAGAGCCTGGCCCGGGAAATTGGCAGCCGTAACGTGACGGTCAACGCAGTGGCGCCAGGCTTCATTCCGACCGCCCTCACCGACGTGCTGACAGAGGAGCAGCACGCGGCCGTGATCGCCCAGACGCCCCTGGGCCGGATGGGCACGCCGGAAGAGGTTGCCTATGCAGTGGCCTGCCTCGCCGATGAGCGAGCCGGCTTCATTACCGGCCAGGTGCTGAGCGTCGACGGCGGTTTGGTGATGATGTAGCTCGATGAGGAATAGGGCATGACTTTCATGCCGAAAGTGCCGGAGTCTATGAGCGACAACCAAGAGCAAGATCTCGTCGTAGCAGCACAAGATCCCGAACCGAATCCGACGGGTGGCCATCGCGCTGACGCACAGCGCAAAGCCTTTCAGCGGATCATCAAGCAGCGCAAACGCGCTCGCCGCATCGCACTGCAGGCCCTCTTTGAGATTGACAGTGTCGGCCACGCTCCCGGCGTCGTGGTTGACGAGCACCTCTCCGCCGGCGTGCTGGATGAGGAAGGTAGCCGCTATCTTCGCTGGTTGGTGGCGGGCGTCGTCAAGCATCTAGACGAACTCAGTGCGCAGATCCAGCGTTATGCACCGGAATGGCCCATTACACAGCTGGCCATCATCGACCGGAACATTCTGCGCCTTGCGCTCTTCGAGTTAAACGCTGCGGAGACGGACGCCCCGCCCAAGGTGGTGATCAACGAGGCCATCGAACTGGCCAAAGCCTTCGGCGGCGACAGCAGTCCACGTTTTGTGAACGGCGTTCTGGGTGCAGCCATGAGCGATCCGGGGCGCGTCACCTTTTGAGAGAAGCGGGGCTTTGATTTTTCCGGCGGATTCGCCCCGATCTGAAGGATGCGTCACAGACGAGCGGTTTACGGACGGATAGAATAATCTCATGGATAGCTTTTTCGGCATTGGCATTATGGAACTGGCCTTCATCGCCATTCTGGCCCTAATCGTGCTGGGGCCGGAACGGCTGCCCGGCGCTGCCCGGGAAGTTGCCAAGGTCATCGCCCAGATTCGGGCCATTTCCAGCGAGTTCACGTCGCAGTTTGGCGACGAGCTGCAGATGCTGGATGAGATCAATCCCAAGAAGCTGGCCGACGAAATCGTCAATGAGGCAAAGAATCCGCCCAAAAAGCCGCAAACCAAGCCTCAGACCACGAATACGGCCGTGTCCCGATCGCAGGCAAAGTCTGCGTCAACTGCCAAAGAGCCGGCGAAGCAGGCGCCGGCAGCCTCTTCGACGCCTGCAGGAGCGGAAGCGGACGAGCCGGTGACCGACGCGATGGAGAACAGCATCTTGCCGCCGACCGTTAGCGACAACGCCGGCGCCCCGGTCAGCAGCGCTACCGAACCGGCCGTTAACGGCCATCATGGCGCTGACGCCGTAGACGCCGAGCCGGAAACCCCTGCACCCGCGGGAGCGTCAGCCGCTTCACCCAACGGCGCCGGTGCGGCTGCCGGTGATTCTGCGCCAAATCCTGCGGTTCACGATCCGGGGCCGGAAAGCGTTGCCGACAGTGCGTCAGATAGCGCACTTGACAGTGCGGAGAAAGAGGCGTGAGCCAGCAGACCGGGGCTTACGATCCCATTCAAGAGAGCAGCATGTCGCTGATGGAGCACCTGACGGAGCTCCGGTCGCGGCTGATCTGGATCGTCGGCGCACTGCTGGTCGGTACGCTGATCTCCATGCTGTTCGTAAATCCCCTGCTGGCGTTCATCACCCAACCCCTGACTGAACTGGGCGCCGATACCATTGCCATCGGTCCGACCGACACGATCACGATCTTCTTCAAGGTAAGCATCACGGTCGGCGCGGTGCTGGCCATGCCCGTCATCGTCTACCAGATCATCGCGTTTATCAGTCCGGGCCTCTATCCCAACGAAAAACGGTCGCTGATTCTAACGCTGCCCGGCGTGATGGTCCTGTTCTTCACCGGCGCGGCCTTTGCGTACTTCTTCCTGCTGCCGGTAGCGGTCGGTTTTCTCCAGAACTTCCTGGGCGACGTGATTCGCCAGGAATGGACCATCGATCGCTACGTAGGATTTGTCACCCGCATCGTCTTCTGGATTGGCGTGGCTTTTGAGACGCCCCTGGTGATCGCCTTCATGGCGCGCACCGGTATGGTGAGCGGCCGCCAGCTGCTGCGAGTCTGGCGTCAGGCCATCGTCATTATCGCCGTCATCTCTGCGGCGATTACGCCAACCATCGACCCCATCAACATGGCCATCGTCATGGGTCCGCTGATTCTACTCTATTTCGGCAGTGTGGGCTTGGCCTTCCTGCTCTATCGCCCGCGCACGCCACGTGATTTTTCGGAAGAAGACTTTATCCCTGAAGAATTCCGCGACGAAGAGTAAGGGATCCCCATCGTGACCGATCGCGCGAGCCTTATCGCCCGCAAGCATGCCGTGCGTGGCGAGATCCAGCGCACCCAGCGCGAACTCGCGCACCTGCGCTCTCCGGACAGCGTGAACCTCAATAAACGCCGAATTCGCCACCTGGAGAATAAGCTGGAGCAGCTCATGGCCGAGGAATATCGCCTGCGGGTGGCGATCGATCGGGCGCGGTAATTGTCGATTGCTAATTGTCAATTGCTAACTGTCAATTGCTAATTGTCAATTGCTGATTGTCAAGTGCTGAGACCGACCCACCACCCCACCATTAACCATTCTCGATTAATCATTTCCCATTATCTATTGGCCTATTGCCTCCCGCCGCCAACATCGACCATCGACCATCGACAATCGACCATCACCCATCACCAAGCATCTCCGCCACTCGACCCACCACCCGCACAGCCACCGCTTCCTTGCTCATAAGCGGCAGGCGTTCGGGCTCGGCGTCCGGGCGCAGCAAGGTCACCCGGTTGGTGTCCACCGCAAAGCCGGCGTCCTGCTGGCTGACATCGTTGGCCACGATCAGATCGAGCCGCTTGCGCGTGAGCTTCTCCCGGGCGTGGGCAATGAGCTCCTCTGTTTCCGCGGCAAACCCGACGACAACGGCAGGGCGGCCCGTCTTTTCCCGCTGTTCGGCCACGAGTTGGAGGATGTCGGGCGTGCGCGCCAGTTCGATGGTCGGCGTGCCGTCGTGCTTCTTGATCTTCTGCGCAGATGTTTTGGCCGGGCGAAAGTCGGCCACGGCCGCAGCCATAAGCAGCGCATCGGCCTCTTCAACCGCGGCCAGGACGGCATTGGCCATCTCTTCTGCAGAATCGACCGGGATCACGTGGGCGCCTGCCGGTGGAGTGAGCCCCTGGGCTGCCGTGATCAGCGTGACATCCGCGCCGGCATCCAGGGCCGCCTGGGCCAGGCCATAGCCCTGCTTGCCCGAGGAACGGTTCGTCAGATACCGGACTGGGTCCAGGGTCTCCCGGGTGCCGCCGGCCGTGACGATGACCCTGCGCCCCTGGAGAAGTCCGTCCTGGCGCCCCAGGAGCAGCCGAATCTGGCCCAGGAGCACCCCGGGGTCGGCAAGCCGGCCCGTTCCCGTCAAGCCCGAGGCCAGATGCCCTTCTTCCGGCCCGACGATGACGGCGCCCCGCTCGAGTAGGGTCGCTACGTTGGCCGCGGTCGCGGGGTGGGTATACATGCCGCCGTCCATAGCCGGCGCAATGAGGCGTGGGCAGGTTGCGGCCAGGGCCGTGATGGTGAGCAGGTTGTCGGCCTGGCCGTGGGCCAGCTTGGCCAGCGTGTTCGCCGTGGCAGGCACGATGGCCAGAAGATCCGCGGTATGGGCCAGGCCCACGTGGA
>CAYZLP010000351.1:4436-5621 GCA_964478635.1 uncultured Caldilineaceae bacterium | reverse complement strand
GGCGGATGGCCGGCCCAGAACTTGTCCCCCAGTTCCGGATCGCTGCTCAGGCGCGCCAGCAATTTCAGGCCGGCATCGTTGGTGTGCTGCACGACCCGATCGGAAATCGACCAGTCGAACTGCCCTTTCACAGGCGCCTCAATGGTTTCCCAGGCAAAGGTCTGCTTGACCCAGTTGAAGTTTGCATCGCGGATCAGGCCCAGATCCCGGTCGGCTACCTCTTCGCGCCACCACATGAAAGCCTGGGTGCCGTAATCGGGGCTCGTCATGGTGGCCGGCAGGTAGTTGCCGCTGCCCACAGGGGCCGGTTCCTGGGATGCAGGTTGGTCACTACTGCTGTCTTCCGCCGGCTCTTCGGCCTGAGCGACCTCTTCGCCGCCGTCGACGGGGACTTCAACGGTCTGAACGTCGACAAACTCGGCCGCGCCCCAACCCAACAACGCGCCGTTGTCGTCCAGCTGTACCCAGGCGCCGTCTTCACTGCGGCCCACAACCTTGTACTGCTCCCCCTCGTTGACTGTGGCGACGATCTCGCCATCGGTGCTGGGTGTGCTGCGGACGTTCAGCTGGGTCGCGGTGATGGTGCCGATGGTCTCGGTACGGGTGGTAGGCTGGGCCGGCTCCGCAGGCTGAGCCGGCTGTTCCGCCACGGGAGCCGTCGTGGGAGCGGCTGCCGGCGGGATAGGGGTGGCGTCTGCCGCGGCTGCGCCCACGGGGGTCTTGGTCGGCGTGGGCGTCGGTTCCGGACCGCCAGCGCGGCCGCAGCCGGCCAGGACCAGTACGATGAGCATCATCGTGCCGGCCAGCAGAAAGCGGCTGCGACTTCGGCCGCGGCTCATCAAATCAGGGAATTGCAGCATGTACGAATATCCTCCAAAAGCGAAAGGGCGATGGCTCTAGTTATTTTGGCATTGCCTGTAACGCACTGTAGACGGGCAGGGGACTATAATCGTTCCGAACGATGCCCCACTGGGCCTTCTCCGTGCCGTCGGCCACGACCCGGAAATTTAAGTTCCAAAGGAAGGCAGGGCCTACCCAACCCCAATTGCGCATCATCTGAAAGGCCTCCACGGTCCAGGCGGCCTGTTCCTCAAAGGAATTGTCTTCGGCATAGGCGTAGCGCGGATCCAGCATGCCGCCGGCCGCCCAACCGAACTCGGTGGGCCAGAGGCGCTTGTTGGCATC
>CAYZLP010000351.1:0-4336 GCA_964478635.1 uncultured Caldilineaceae bacterium | reverse complement strand
TCCCGGGCATAGGGTCCGGCGTCGCCCGCGGGCGTCAGCGCACCGCTGATGACCAGCATGGATGGGCAGGCAGCCTTGATGCTGCCATAAGCCGCACGGAGCAGGTTCATATATTCGGCCGGATTCAGGGGCTTGTTGCCCCATTCGTAGTGGAGATTTTGCTCGTTCCAGACCTCGATGGCCTTGAGGGAGGAGCCGCAAAACTCTCCGGCCAGCCGGCCCACAAAGGCGGCATAGGTCTGGGGATCCGCCGGAGGGCCGCCCACGCTGGCGTCAAAGCCGGGCTCCCGGGCCCAGTCGGGCGCGTTGACAACGCTGAAGAGTACGCTGATCCCCCGCCCACCGGCTGCATCGACAATCCGGCGCAGCTCGCTAAAGTCGACGTTACCCTGGGATCCCTCGAAGACGCGCCATTCGACCTGCTGCTTGATCCAGTTGAATCCCATGGCGGCCGTGGCATTCGTGGCTGCATCAATGCCCCCGCCCAGCATGTGGGCCTGGACGCCATAGCCGAAGAAGCCCGCGCCCGAGGGGGGCGGCGCGCTCGCGACGGCAGCAGCCGGTGCGGGCGTGACGCCTTCGGCCGGCGTCTCCGGCAGTGCGGGCACTTCTTCTTCGGGCAACGGCTCGACGGCCTCTACCGGGCCACGTGTTTCAACCAGCGGCCCGTATACCCAGCCCAAGTCCTCGTTCTCGGGCAGGCGGACCTGGTACCAATCCCCACCGGAATTCTTGGCCACAATCGGCAGCGCGGAACCGGCAGCCACATTCGTCAACACGGGATAGCCGGTCCCCGGCCCACCCCGGACGTTCATCCGTTCCGGTTGGGTCACGGCCGTCGGTTCGGCGACCGGCCCAGCCTCAGCGTCCCGCACATCATCCACGGCGGACGCTGCAGCCGTCTCTGCGCCGCCATTACCCGCAGGCGCGTCATCATTGTTCGTCCCGGCGTTTGCCTCGGTCTCTGCGTCGGCGTCAGCGTCTGCCTCGGTGTCTAGGTCAGCGCCAGTCTCGCTGTCGGCGTCTGTGTCCGCCTCGCTGTCGGCGTCAGCGTCCGCCTCGGTGTCTACGTCAGAGTTCTCCTCGATATCCGTCGCGGCATTTGCGTCAGCTTCTGCACCGGCGTCTGTCTCGATATCTGTCTCGACATCTGTCTCGACATCTGCCTCTGACTCCGTGTTTGCCTCAGCCTCCACTGCATACGTCGCGGCAATCCATCCGGTTGCACCGTCCGCAAGCAGCACTTCATACCACTCGGCGTCCGTCGTTGCGCCCACAACCGGAACGAGATCCTCCTGCAGCAGCTTGGCGATGACGGCTGCGCCCAGTCCCGGCTCGGCACGCACGTTGAGCCGATCTGCGATAATCCGCACATCGAACAGGACATCCCGGGCGGCTGCTGCCGTCACGGCTGCGGCCAGCGCGGGCGGCGCGTCTTCCAGGGCAATCTCTTCCTCGACAAGGTCGGCGAAGTCCGCGCTGATCCAGCCTACGCCGCCGTCTTCTGGTAGACGAACTTCATACCAGCCGCCGCCGGCCTCACCAACCAACGGCACGCGCTCATTGCGCAACAGCTTGAAGACGACATCGTTCTCCACGCCCGGTCCGCTGCGCACATTGAGCCGATCGGTCGTGATCACGGCGATGCGCTGGATGACCGTTGTGGGCGTTACGGCGGCGAGAGACGAAATGACTGACGTTGGCGTGAGCGGAGCGCCCGGCGTGACGACGGCCGTGCCGGTCAGGTCTTCGGTGATCGAAATCCCCGTGCCATAGGTCACGAGCGCAGCCAATGTGGGCGAAAGCGTTGCGGTTAGGGGTTGCGTGTCGGTTACGACCAGACCCACACTCAACAGTGATGGGGTCGCCACCGTTGTAGCGGTTACCGCAGTGGTAATCGTTACAACCCCGGTCGTGGTCATCGGCGCAGTCGGTGCGATTGCGGTGGAGATGACGGTGGTCGTCGTCAACGTCTCCGCCGTAATTTGGGCGCCGGTGGAGATGATCTTGGGGACGGTAACGGGAAGGGTCGTCGTCATGACGGTGACTTCTTCAGAAATGTCGATTTCAGTCACCTGGACTCCTTGCGCGCCGGGCAAGGGAGCCGTCTCTGCGACGGCGTTCAGCAGCGCCGGTGCGACAGCCAGTTGACTCTGCACCGCATCGGGCGTAATGGCCACACAGCTGGCAACAATCAAGACCGTACCGAGCAGCAGCGTAACCAGTCCGAGGGGCGCGAATCGAGAGAGGCGATGATTTCCCATAATAGGCAGTCTGTTGAATTGGCCGGATGAAACGTAGAACTTCCGCATTATACGAAAAACGGGTGGAAAACCAAAGGGCGGCGCTTGCGCGTCGCCCTTTGAATGCCCTGTTTTGGTCAGTAGAGAACGTAAATGCGACTCTACTTTGGCATGGAGGCCAGTGCGTTATAGGCGGGCAGCGGTCCCCAGCCGGGGTCGACAATGCCCCACTGCGCCTTCTCCGTGCCGTTGGCCACAACGCGGAAGTTCAAGTTCCAGAGGAAAGCCGGTCCGACCCAGCCCCAGTTCTTCATCATCTGGTAGGCTTCGACAGTCCACTGGGCTTGCTCCTCGAAGGAGTTGTCGTCGGCATACTTGTAGCGGGAATCGAAGGCGCCGCCGGCCGCCCAGCCAAATTCTGTCGGGACGATGACCCGATCCCCGGCGCCATAGACGCTCATAATGTTGCGATAGCCTTCCATGGTGCTGCGGAAACTCCACGAGTGATGGGGCGAATCGCAAGCGCCGTTGAAGCTGTTGCCCGTGACCTGAATGGCCTCACACGCCGTTTCCCACGTGTGGGACGGCGGCACGTTGTACCCACTGGGATGCGAACCAACCGCATCCAGGTAGTTGGCTGCACCCGCCTTGAACATCTCCTCCAGATAGGTGAAGTCGTCCATGGCATAGGGCGGATTGTTGCCGGCCGGCGTCAGCGCGCCGCTCACGACGATCATGCTCGGGCAAGCTGCCTTGATGGCCGCATAGGCGGGCGCAAGCAACTGCACGTATTCGGCCGGATTGAGCGGTTTGTTGCCCCACTCGTAGTGAAGATTCTGCTCGTTCCAGACTTCAATCATCTTGACCGAAGTGCCGCAATACTTTCCAGCCATCGCGCCCACGAAATTGGCGTAGGTCTGGGGATCCTGGGGCGGACCGCCGGCGCTGGGATCGAAGCCGGGCTCCCGGGCCCAAGCAGGGGCATTGACGATGCTGAAGAGCAGGTTGATGCCGTTGGCATTCGCTGCATTCACGATCGGATCCGAGGAGCCGAAGTCGATCTGGCCCGGGCTGGATTCGAAGACTTTCCATTCAATCTGCTGCTTGATCCAGGTGAAGCCCATCCCCTTGGTGGAAGCCATTACCTGCTGAATCATGGCGTCGCCGGTATGGACCATGTGGGCTTGAATACCGTAACCGAACGGGATCGCGCCGGACGGAGGCGGCGCGGCCACGGCTGCGGCGGGAGCCGGCGCCGGGGCGGCATCACCGCCACCGGTGGCTTCGGCAGGCGCAGGCGCCGCAGCTGCTTCAGTCTGGGCCGGCGGTTCGGGAATTTCGGTCGCAAGCGCAACGGCGCCCGTATCGCCGCTTTCGCTTACCAACTGACCGATAATCCAGCCTGCCTGGCCGTTATAGTCGATTTCCCACCAGTCACCGGCTTCATTCTTGCCGGTAACCGTATACTGGGCGCCGGCTGCCGTCTGTCCCAGTACCGGATACTGGGTGCTCGGCCCCTGGCGTACGTTGACGATCTGACTTGCGCTGACGGCCGGGCTGCTGTCTGCAGATTTCGCAGCAACTTCAGCATCGCCCTCGGCAGCACTTGCCGCCGGGCTCGTAGCGGCCCTGACACCGGTCGCAATGGCCAGCGGCTGCGATTGGACCACGGGCTGGCCCGCGCTGTTGATAATCTGCGCCTCGACCTGGTAGGCGCCGGCCGGGGCGCTGAAGCTCGCCTCGGAGCTGCTCAGGGGCTTGGTCTCTTGACCCACCGCGTTGCCATTCTCATCATAGAGCGTGTAGGTTACGGCCAGTTGACCGAGGTTGTTGGCCGAGAGTGGCTGCCCCTGCTGGAACTGAAGCAGAACGCTCCAGATATTCGGGTCGATGTCGCCATTTTCAGGCACGACGATGCTGGCATCGCTGACGTTATAGGAGCGTAGTTGCTCCAGCTTGCGCGCCATGCTGTCGGCATTTTCCACATAGACGGTCCGCTCACCGCCCTGGTCATCCCGGTAGACGTAGTAGTACATACCGATGTTGTCGTCCCAGATGACTTCACTCAGCAGACGTTCGTTTTCCAGGGAGAC
>CAYZLP010000350.1:0-5621 GCA_964478635.1 uncultured Caldilineaceae bacterium | reverse complement strand
ACGTAGACGTCCTCGGGGGTGTAGCGGCTGACCTGCGCATCGGCAAGCTTGGGGCTCGCCCGGCTCAAGTCATTGGCTTCTGCCGGCGCTTCTTCGATGAAGACGACGTCGCGCAAGTCGGTTTCGAGGAGCGGCTGCTCGGCGGCTGCCGCAATCCGGGCTTCGGGTGCGATAAAGACCCGGGGCATCACCTCCCGATTTTCGTAGACGCCCACCGCCTCGTCCCGGTAGATCTCCGCCCAGCTTGCGTTGGGGATCACCTGCTCGGTCAGCACATATTTCACGTTCAGCAAGTCGAGGAGCGGATTGTCCAGGATCGCATAGGGATCGCCCGCCACGTTGCTGTAGAGAGGCGCAATGCGGTTGAAGAGCAGCTCATTCTCCTGGGGCGCGATGCGGTTCATGAAGTCCACATACTGACGCGGGATGACCGAATCGTAGCCCCGGATGTCGTGCCAGCCGTAGTACATGCCCACGTTGGCGTTGAAGGTCTTGGCGCCGGGCAGGTTAAAGGTCGTGAACCGCCAGGGTGAAAGGGGCGCGCCGGCTTCGGTTGTCCCGGCCGATGGCGGCAGGCTGATGCCCTCCCGTTCGTTGATGAAGGCAACGACGGGCGGCATGCCTGCCGGCGTCAAAGGATTCATCTCCACGGGCGCGGCCGGGTTGAAGCGGCCGTGGGCGAGCCAGAGATCGAGAAGGACAAGGGTGAGCAAGGCGAAGGGCAAGACACGGAAGCCACGGCGGGAACTGTCGACCCCTGACCCCCTGCCCCTGACCATCATCCAGAGCAGCGCGCCGCCCAGCAGCGCCATCAGGCCAAATTGCAGCAAATTCGCGGCCTGGTAGCTCCAAAACATGCGGCCGTCGGCAAAGGCCATCTGTGCCAGATCGCTGCCGTCGACGATCCGCTGGCCGAAAGCGATAAACGAGTCCGGCAGGAAGTAGCTCGCCCCCACCAGCAGGAGCGTAGCGAGGCCGGCGAGGCTCGTCAGCGCGGCAAGGAATAGGACAAAAGCTTGAAGCTTGAAGATTGGCCGGCGGCGCGGTTGGGCGTCATGGGTGGCCGCAGGGCCGGACGTCCCGCTCTTCGATCTTGAATCTTCAGCTTTGCCTTTCCCCAAACCGATCAACCCATCCACCCCGCCGGCGGCGAGGACGGCCATGCTGAGGGTGAAGGGGAAGACCCAGCGGAAGGGGCTGTGGAGCTGGTTCCAGCCCGGCACGCCGTAGTAGAGCAGGGCGTAGAGGGGCGTGCCAAAGGCAAAGAGCAGGGAGACCGCGGCCAGGCCCGCAAAGAACCAGGCATGGACTGCACGGAAGGCGCTGACCACACGCTGCACGCCCTTTCCGGCATTGCGCACGCCGACAACCAGCCCAATGAGCGCCAGGGCCCACGTCACAATGCCCAGGTAATTGCCGCCCTCGACGTAGTTTTTGATGCCCCAGAAGATGGTGTGGTTGGTTTCGCCCAGGGCGTTGGTCTGGGCCAACTGCCACTGGAAATTCCAGAGATCGAACCAGCGGTGGTGGCTGGGGTTGCCGAAGAGGTTGGGCAAGGGAAAGGTGAGCACATGCCGCGTCGGCCAGGCCCAGCCTCGTACCTGGGCCAGCGAGGCCGACCCTTCCCGGAAGTTGAGGGGCAGCAGCTCGATTAGCGGGACCAACTGCACCGCGCCCAGGGCAATGCCCAACCCGGCCATGGCCAGGAGCCAGCCGGCGAGTTTGAGGATGCGCGCGGTGGCTGATTGTCGATTGTCGATTGTCGATTGTCGATTGTCAATTGACGATTGACGATTGACCATTAACAATTGACCATTAACAATTGACAATTGCCTCAGCCTCCGCCACGCCGCCACCAACCGCACCAGACTATACGCCCCCGCCACCATGAGCGTGTAGTAGATCAGCTCCGGGTGGCCGGCCAGGATCGTGAGGCCGATGGCGCCGGCGCCGAGGACCACGTAGGGGATCGGGCGGAAGGATGTGACGCCTTTCTCTTCCTGCTTGCGGACGATCGTTTCGATGATGGCCAGGAGAAAGGGCAGCCACGCCACCGCCGCGACAAACATGGTGAAGACGACGCTGACGATGAGAAAGCCGCTGAACATGTAGACCACGCCGCCCAGCAGGGCCGCAGCCACGCGCAGGCCCAGCGTGCGGGCGAAGAGATACATGCCCGCACCGGCCAGGCCGATCTGCAGGGCCGTAAACCAGCCGTAGGCCACATTCAGCGGCAAAATGTAAAAGAGGATGCTCAGCGGATAGAGTGCGCTGGCCTGACCGCCGGCCAGGAAGGGCATGCCCGTGAAAATCTGGGGATTCCAGAGCGGGATCTGGCCGTCGGCCAGCGTGCGGCGCACGTGCTCCTTCCAGACGGCGTTCTGGAGCACCAGGTCGCTGAGCAGCTCATTGTGGGGAATCAGGTTGGGATGGAGCGTGCGCCACGGTTCGAAACCGGCCAGGTTGTCAAAGGGCAGCAGCGTCCGCCCGCTGATGGCGGGGAAGAGCACCGGTGCAAACCAGAGCAGGGCCAGGGCGAACAGGGTAAGCAGCGCCAGGAGATCGCTGCGATACCGGCGGAGACGCTTCATCATGAGACGGGTGTACGTCAGCGGGAACGGTCGGCGCCGACTTCGCGGACGAGGAGCGCGTCGCCCGGTTCCAGGCGCGAGCTTTCGATGCGGGCCGGCGTCGCGGCTCCACGTTGGCGATGCAGGCTGCGGTAGCGCCAGCGAATCTGCCAGGTGCGCCAGGCTGATTCCAGTTTGACCGGCATGTCGAGCTTGCTCTGACCGATGCGCCGGTCCTCGAAGTGAATGGGCAATTCGATGAGGTAGAAGCCCAGCTTCTCACACAGGTACGCCATCTCGACCTGGAAGCTGTAGCCGTTGCTGCGAATCTGCTCCAGGCCGATTTCCAATAGCGCATTGCGCTGCCAGAGCTTGAAGCCGGCCGTCATGTCGCGGATGCGCAGACCGAGAATCACCCGGCTGTAGAGATTGGCCCACCAGCTGACGAAACGGCGCCACCAGCCCCAACCTTCGTCCAGCGAGCCGCCGGGCACGTAGCGGCTGCCGATGACCACGTCGGCGTCGGTGGAGCGCATGACGCCCAGCATCTGGGGAATGTAGGCCGGTGCGTGGCTGAAGTCCGCGTCCATCTGCACGATGTAGTCGGCGCCGTCGGCCAGGGCCCGCTGCATGCCGGCGATGTACGCGGTGCCCAGGCCGCCCTTGCCTTCTCGATGGAGGACGAGCAGCTGGGGACGGTTGCCGTTGACCATCGCGCCATATTTCACCGCCAGCCGGTCGGCCACGGCGCCGGTGCCGTCGGGCGAGGCGTCGTCGACGATGAGCAGCTGCAGACCCGGCACGCCCAGGTGAAAGATGGCTTCAGCCAGGGCCGGCAGGTTGTCCGCTTCATTATAGGTCGGAATCACGACCGTCAGCCGGAGATCGTCCGGCAGACTTTCTACGATGGCATGCAAGCGATGCGCGTTCATCCAGCGACTATTTCTCCCATTCTGGCCGCAAATGGGCCGAAGAGAAATTCTAACATGGGCGTTTGGTCCCGGCCAATCAGCCGAGGCGATGTCGCGGTTGCTCAGATTCCGGTCAAGTGAGCAATCCAGTGCGTTTGTATGTATAAAATCTACCCAAAATAGAACGCGGATTGAGCGGATCTGGCGGATATCCGCCGATCAATCCGAATGAAAATCCGCGTAGATTCGGCAAATCCGCCTAATCCGCGTTCTATCTTTCGGTGACTGAATGGCTACGCTCGGTTTTGGAAATCGGCCGACCAGCCCCGGCGCTTGTCCAGGACGGCGGGCTTGACGTCGCCGGCCCGCTGACCCCGGGCCACGCAGCCGTCCAGGTAGGCCTGGCGCCCGCCGGCGGCGATCGGAAAGGGCGCGACCGAGCCAAGTTGCCCGATCTGCCGGCAGTACGCATAGTGGAAATTGCTGCAAAGACCTTTCTCCACGGTTGCGGCCAGCCTGTCCAGCACGGCAAGCGGACAATCCGCTTCGATATAGAGCGTATAGCGAGGCGGTTTGGTTTCATCCGCACAGGCCAGGAGGACGAAAGCGGGCGCGATGCCGTGGCGCGCCAGCGCGTCATCCAGCACCCGGCTCACATGGGCCGCGTGGAGCTTTTCGCCGAAGTGATCGACCACCGCATCGGCCCGACCGACGAAGCGCAGCAGCGGCAGCTCGCGCCAGTGGCCGACTACCTCCACAATGTCCTGCAGGCAATAGCGGTAGAGTCCCCCGCCGGTGGTGAGGATAACGACGTAGCGGCTACCCGACTCCAGTTCGTGGGCCAAGCTGGGGCGCGCGCGCCCATGCGGCTCTCCATCTCCTGCCACAGGGGCAAACTCGAAAAAATGGGCGCGGATGGCCAAGCCGGCTCCCGCCGATGGGGCGTCCAGCGGGATCGAGACGATGCCTTCCGTGGCAAGCAAGCCCTTGGGCTGCAAGTGCGCCTGGGGAAAGCGCGCGGCCAATTCGCGGGCGTACGGCCCGGCCTGGCCGTCGGCCCAGCAGCTGATCAAGCGCAGCCCCGGCCAGAGGGCCCGGTGTAGATCCGTCACGCTTCGGGCGTCCGCCAGAGCCCGGCGTACGTCGGCGGCCCGGGCCGGATCGGGGAGCAGGCGGCCGGCCAGGATTGCGTGAAGACGATCGTCGAGCGGCGCCGGCGGCGTCAACGTGCCCGCGGCGATGTCGTCGGCCAATTGTGGCAGGTAGGAGGCCAGTTCCTCCACAAGCAGCAGAAAAAAGGTGGGGTTCCAGACCGAAATCAGGGCCAACGCCCCACTTCGCACCAGAAAGAGGCGGGTGACGTAGCGGAAGCTCTCCAGATCGTTGATTTGCTTCACTTCGCCCGGAACGGCCATGACGGCGTCGACCAGGCGGCGCTGCCAGTTGCCTGCATAGGCGCTGTCATCGTCAAAGCCGATGGGCACGCCGCCGGCGGTATGCCTTGCCTGCTGCAGCACGGGCGACACGGACCAGTAGGCCGTGCCCTGCAGTACCCGGGGATGGCGCAGCGCGGTGGCGGTGACCCACGGCGCGATGCCCCGCCCAAACTCGGCCCGCAGCGCCGCGGTATAGGGGATCAGCTTGGCGGTCGTGGCGGAACCGCTCGTCGGTTCCAGGAGCAGGACCGGTTCCGCAGTTAGGAGATTCGCCGCACCCGCCCCGAGTCGGGCAATGTCGTCTGCAAAACCGGAATAATCCTGCATGGGCACCCGCGCTTGATACTCCGCGGGTGACGTGATGGACGCAAAATTGTAGCGACGGCCGAATTCCGTGGATGCGTTGGCGCGCAGCAGGCGCATGAGCAAGCCGTTTTGCGTTGCGGCCACGCGCGCAGCCGCCCGCCGGAAACGCACGCTTTCGGGCAGGCAGGAAGCGACCCAGAGCCCGTTGGCCATGAGCCGGCGCGCGCGGCTCATGGCTCGGCAATCATGCGCAGGCCGGCCGGCGTGGCATTGGCCGGATCGATGCGCGCCAGGCAGGCAAGCTGATCGCCCGCCCCGTGGCCGGGATTGGCCCGGACGAAGAAAGCAACGTGGGGATCCTTGAGCATGTTCTTTGCATGATCGCTATCCGGTTTTGA